>NZ_BAAALT010000235.1:0-8804 GCF_039528515.1 Luedemannella flava | reverse complement strand
ACGGTCGGGGTGGCGGCCGCCCGGGCGCCCGCCGTGGCGGCCAGTCGCACGGCCGGCAGCAGGACGGCGCCGAGCAGCGGCGTGCCGACGCGGGCGAACTGCTGCGCGGCGTCGGCGACCTGGGCGACGCGGCACTGGTTGCGCTCCGCCGTGATGATCGCCGCGTCGGCGAGCCCGGCCAGGCTCTGCGCGTCGGCGCTGGAGGCGGTGGACGGCGCGTCGATGATGACGTACTCCGTCTGCTCGCACAGGGCGGTGAGCACGGTCCGCACGTCCTCGCCCTGCAGCAGCCCGGCGGCCGTCGCGGTGCCGCCCGTGGTGATGACGGTCAGCCGCGAGTTGCGGTGGGTGGGCTGCAGCGCGCTGGTCAGCGTGGCCCGGCCGGCGAGCACGTCGGTGAAGCCGGGGCCGCTGGCCACCTGGAACAGGTCGGTGAGCGGCGTGGTGGGCGTGCCCAGGTCGGGCGCGTGTGCGCTGACCAGCACGACCTCGCTGCCGGCGCGGGCGAGCGCGTCGGCGAGGTTGGCCGCCACGAGGGTGGACCCGGCGCCCGGGTGCGCGTTGCTGACGGCGATGACCTGGTCGTCCGGCGTGAGGGTGGCGAGCACCTCGTTGCGCAGCCGGTTGAACACCCGGCCGCCGGGCGTGTGCGGGGCGCACAGCTCGGTGGCGGACAGGTGCAGGCGGTCGCCCAGCTCGGCGAGCAGCGGCACGCCCGCGCGGCGGGTCAGGTCGGAGCCCTGGCGCACCCGCCCGTCGAGGCGCTGCCGGCCGATGGCGAGCAGCAGGCCGAGGAGCAGGCCGAGGACGGCGCCGCCGCCCAGGTGCAGCGGCACGTCCGGCTTGGTGGGCCGGCCGGGCAGGGCGGCGTCGGTGATGATCCGACCGCCGTCGGCGGTCATGACGCTGAACTGGTTCAGCCGGTTGCTCATGTTGTTGATCTGCGCGGTGAGGGTGTTCTTCCGGGACCGCAGGTCGGACAGCTCGGTCGAGCCCCGGCCGGCCTCGGCGATCTTGTGGTTGGTCGTGACGAGCTGGGCGTTCAGCGCCTTGATCTTCGCGTCGAGGGAGGCCATCTGGTCGTCGATCTCCTGCTGCGCCGACTGCTGGCGGTTGTGCAGGTACGCCTCGGCGAACGCGTGCGACCCGGCCTGCGCGGCGACGGCGGTCTTCGCCCGGAACTTGATGCGCAGCACCGCCGTGTTGGGCGGCACGTCGACGCTGACCGCGCCGGCCAGCCGCTGCGGCGAGACCGACCCGCGCAGCAGCGCGGCGGCCTCGTTGGCGACCCCGCTGGACCGCACGAGCTGCGCCTCGGTGTCGAGGTTGATCTCGGCGCGGGTCCGCCCGCCCACGACGTTCGCGTCGAGGCTGGCCACGGGTTGCACCAGCACCGACGTGGTCGCGGCAAATTCCTTGGGGGTACTGGCGGCGAGCGCGGCCGCTCCGGTGACACCGACCAGCAGCGAGCCCATCACGGTCAGCCAGTGCCGTCTGGCCATTCCGATGTAGTCGTTGAGGTCGGCGGCGGGACGGGCGCTCTCCATGGGCACGCACCTTTCCGGGCTGAGCGGGTACGGGGACGCGACGGCCCCGACCGGGCGCTGTGGCCACGACGCGTGGCCGCCCAGAGAGGTAAACGGAGGGATGTTCCCGACGTAACGGACTTTGCGCCTAGGTTGCGCGCTGATCCAACCAGCCTTCGGCGGCGAGATGGTTGAGCACCACGTCGACCGCGTCGTCCACATCGATCGTCGACGTGTCGATCACCAGGTCGGCGTCGGTGGGTACCTCGTACGGGTCGTCGACGCCGGTCATCCCGGTGAGCTGGCCGGCGCGCGCCCTCGCGTACAGCCCCTTGCGGTCGCGCTGCTCGCAGACCGCCAGCGGCGTCGCCACGTGCACCAGCACGAACCCGGCCCCCGCCGCGTGGGCGAGCTGTCGCGCCGTCTGCCGCGCCGCCGCGTAGGGGGCGATCGGGCAGCACAACGCGAGGCCCCCGTGCCGGGCCGCCTCCGCCGCCACGAAGCCGATTCGTCGGACGTTCATGTCCCGGTCCTCCCTGGAGAACCCGAGCCCGGCCGACAGCCAGCGGCGCACCACGTCCCCGTCGAGCAGGGTGACGGTGCGCTCGCCCGTCTCGGCCAGCACGTCGGCGACCCCACGGGCCACCGTGGACTTGCCGGAGCCCGACAGGCCCGTCAGGAAGACCACCAGGCCGCGGTGGCGTCGCGGCGGCCTCGCGCGGGTCAGCTCCCACGCCACGTCCGGCGGCGTGTGCCACTCGGGCAGCGGGACACCACGGTCGAGCAGGTTGTCGATCTCGTCCGGCCGCAGCGGGACGCGCCGGTGCCTGGGCGGGATGTCGTCCGCCGCCCGCCACTGCCCGTCGCGGCCGTCGTAGGCCAGCTCGCGGGGGAGCAGCGCGCGCGGGCCACCGCCCGAGATCATGGGACCGGCGGCGAGCAGGTGCGTCGCGCCGTACGCGGACGCGACCCGGGCGCGCAGCAGCGCGTCCATGACCTCGTTGCCGCGGCTGCGCAGCGGCACCGCCACGATCGTCGCCGCCGGCATCCGGTCGCGCGCCGCGAGCACGCAGCGCACCAGCACCTCGGGGGCGAGCCCGTCCGGCCCCGCCTCGGCGACCGGGATCAGGATCAGCACGTGCCCGGCGATCGTGCGGGCCGCGTACGCGATCTGGGCCAGCTGCGGCCGGTGCAGCGGCCGGTCGACCACCACGCCGAGCACCCGGCCCTCGGGCAGCAGCGCCCGGATCTCGTCCGGCGGGCGGCGCATGTTCGGGAACGCCCCGTGCTCGCCGTCGCCCGCCCGGCGCACCGGTCCGGCGACACCGGTGAGGCCCGGGCGGGTCGGCCAGATGTCCATCGCGTCCAGCGCGGCGATCGGCGCGCCCTCGGGATCGGTGAGGATGAGGACCCGCCGCAGCGGGTTGGTCGGGTCGAGGCGCGCGGTGACGGCCTCGGGCACCTCGAGCGTGACGGGCACCTGCCACGCGGTGCCGTCCGCGAGGCGGCCCGTGCGGGCCATCGCGGCCAGGTCGGCCCGGCCGAGGAACCCGGTCAGCGGGGTGAGGGCACCCGTGAGGAGCAGCTCCAGGTCGGCCAGCTCGCGCGGTCGCGGCGCGTGCGACGGGGCATCGCGGAGCACCTCGTCGGGCAGCACCCAGCCGTCCATGTCACCCCTTCATCGCCGTGCGTCGCCGTCCGACAGTCTCGCAGCCGATCGTGGCGCGGTCGACCCCGACGCCGCGGTCCTATCATGGACCTTCAGGTCCACGAGGGAGGAGCGACCGTGCCGAGATACGAGTTCCGTTGCCGGGCGTGTGGCGACACGTTCGAGGTCAACCGCACGATGGCCGACTCCGCGGCGCCCGCCACGTGCCCCGCCGGCCACGCCGACACGGTCAAGCTCCTCTCCACCGTGTCCTTCGCCACCCGCGGTGGATCTTCCACTCCCCGCCCGGCCCCCGCCACCGGCGGCGGCTGCTGCGGCGGCTCCTGCGGCTGCTGACCCCCCGCACCCCACCCGGTCCGACAGCCGCGCTCCGGCCCCGCCTCCCACGCGGCGGCGTGCGGCCAGACGCGCGCGTTTGGCGGGTCGACGGCGGCGGCGAGCGGACAGATGTACACATGTGGCGGGTCCGCAGATGCTGCCGGCCCGCCCGATGTGCGCAGTTGGCGGGGCGCGGCCACTGCGGGCTGCCAGATGTGCACAGTTGGCGGGCCGAGGGCTGCCCCAGTTCGCCACATGTGAGCAGTTGGCGGGCCGAGGGCTGTCGTCGGTCGCCACATGTGAGCAGTTGGCGGGTCCGCGGCGGCGGTGGGTCGCCACATGTGAGCAGTTGGCGGGTCCGCAGCCACCGCGGGCCGCTACATGTGAGCAGTTGGCGGGTTAAGGGCTCCCGCGGGCCGCCAGATGTGCGCATGTGGTCGCTACCGCTCGCCCGTGCGCACCGACCGCGCCCTGCCCGGCGCCGAATGGTCGCCTTGGGCGAGCTCCGCACGCATTCCGCCCGCCAAGGGGGTCGCCTTCGGCGGGTCCGGGAACGCCTTCGCTCGCCAAGGGTCGCCCCGGCGGGCAGGGGACCCGAACCCGCCCGGCCGAGAGATCGCCTTGGCGAGGGTCGCACGCGCCGTTGGTGGTCCGGCGGGTCAGCCTGTGTTGCGGAGGCCGGCCGCGATGCCGTTGATGGTGGTCAGCAGGGCGCGTTCCAGTTTCTCGTCGGGGGTGCCGTTCGCGGCCGCCGCGCGGTACTGGGACAGCAGGGCCGCCTGCAGGTGGTGCAGCGGCTCCAGGTAGCTGTCCCGGACCGCGAGGGTGCGGGCCAGGACCGGCTGCTTCTCCAGCAGTTCGGACTCGCCGGTGATCTGCAGCAGGCCGGTGACCGAGCTGGCGTACTCCTGCTGGATCTTGTCGAAGATGGGCCAGAGGTTCTCGGGGACCAGGGTGCGCACGTAGCGCTCCGCGATCGTGAGGTCGGTCTTCGTCAGCGTCATCTCCACGTTGGAGATGAACGTGCGGAAGAAGTGCCAGTTGGCGTGCATCTCGCGGAGCGTGTCGCCCAGGCCGGCCTCGCGGGCGGCGGCCAGGCCGGTGCCCACGCCGTACCAGCCGGGCACGATCTGGCGGGACTGGGTCCAGCCGAACACCCACGGGATGGCGCGCAGGCCGCCGAGGCCGGCGGACGCGTCGGGTCGGCGGGCGGGCCGCGAGCCGATGTTCAGCGCGCCGAGCAGCTCGGTCGGGGTCGCGGCCCAGTAGTAGGCCGGCAGGTCGGGGGTTTCGACCAGCTCGCGGTAGGCCTTGAACGCGGCGTCCGAGATCAGGTCCATGACCGAGTTCCAGCGGGACAGGTCCTCGGGGCTGAGCCGGGGGGCCGTGTTGAGCAGGGCGCTCTGCAGCACGGCGGCGACGGTCAGCTCGAGGTTCTCCCGGGCCAGGGCCGGCAGCGTGTACTTGTCGGAGATGACCTCGCCCTGCTCTGTGACCTTGATGGCCCCGTCGAGCGTGCCGTTGGGCTGGGCGAGGATCGCCTCGTGGGTGGGGCCGCCGCCCCGGCCGATGGAGCCGCCCCGGCCGTGGAACAGCCGCAGCCGCACGCCGTGCTTGAGGGCGACGTCGCGCAGCGCGCGCTGGGCCCGGTGGATCGCCCACTGCGAGGTGGTGATGCCCGCGTCCTTGTTGGAGTCCGAGTACCCCAGCATGACCTCCTGCACGTCGCCGCGCGCCCGCACGATCGCGCGGTACGCGTCGACGGACAGCAGGGCGTCGAGCAGCGAGCCACCCGCGTCCAGCTCGGCGGGCGACTCGAGGAGCGGCACGAAGCCGACCCGCGCCACCCCGGCGCCGACGTCGACGAGGCCTGCCTCGCGGGCGAGGATCGCGGCGGCGAGCACGTCGTCGATGCCGAGCGTCATCGAGATGATGTACGACTCGACGACCTCGTCGCCGAAGCGGTCCTGCAGGTCGCGGATGGTGGTGAAGACGTCGAAGGTCTTGCGGTTGGTGTCGGTGAGCGGCACGGACACGCTCGCCAGCGGCCGCCGCCCCGACAGCTCCTTGATCAGCAGTTCGGTCCGCGCGGCGCGGTCCAGCGACCGGTAGTCGGAAACCTCGCCGACCCGCTCGTAGAACTGCGCGAGCACCGCGTGGTGGGCCTCGGCGTGCTCGCGGATGTCGAGGGTCGCCAGGTGCAGGCCGAACGCCGACACGGTGCGGACGACGTCCGCGAGGCGGCCGGTGGCCGGCAGCATGCCGGTGTTGCGGGCCAGCGAGGCGCGCATGAGCTCGAGGTCGGCGATGAGGTCGTCGGCGCCGACGTAGTCGTACCCGGGCTTGTGGGGCGCGCCCGAGGCGAGCCGGCGGCGGGTGTTGCCGAGCTTGACGAGGATGCAGCGGCACTTGAGCCGGTACTTCTCCTCGGCGTTGACGCGGCGGAACCGGGGCGCCACCTCGTTGCCGAGGACGTCGAGGTCCTTGGCGAGGCTGGAATCGAGGTCGATGGAGACGTGCCGCAGGCGGCGCGACACCGACAGCTCGTTGATCAGCCCTTCGACGGCCTCCTCGACCGTGCGGATGCCGTACTCGTGCATCATCAGCAGCACGTCGCGGGTGACGGCGGGGGTGACGAACGGGTTGCCGTCGCGGTCACCGCCGATCCACGAGCCGAACGTGAGCGGGGCGGCCGTCGGCGGCGTCTCCACGCCGAGGTCGGACAGCGTGGCTGAGAGGTCGGCGAGCACCCGGGGCGCCGCGCTGGCGGCGAGGTCGGAGAGGTAGAAGACCGCGTTGCGGGCCTCGTCGCGCGGGTCGGGCCGGGTCAGCCGCAGCTCGTCGGTCTGCCAGAGCAGGTCGATGATCTCGGCGAGGCGCCGCTCGGTGCGGGCGGACTCGGCCGGGCTGGGGCCGTAGAGCGCGGCCTGCGCCGCCTCGGCGTCGAGCTCGTCGGCGACGGAGCGCAGCTTGGACAGGATCGACCGGCGCGCCGCCTCGGTGGGGTGCGCGGTGAACACGGGCCGGATCGCGAGCCGCCGGGCGCCTGCGGCGATCTCCTCGGCGCTGACCCCGCGTTCCTTGATCACCTGGGCGGCCCGGTTGAGCCAGCCGCCGTGCGCGGCGCGCTCGCGGCCCAGCTCGCGGGCGCGGTGCGTCTGCTCCGTGATGTTCGCGAGGTGGAAGTAGGTGGAGAACGCCCGGGCGAGCTGCGTGGCTGTGGCCAGGTCGACGCCCGCGAGCTTGGAGCCGGCGGCCGCGCCGTCGGTGCGGACCAGGCCGCGCACCTCCTCGACGAGGTCGAGCAGGGGCTTGCCCTCCTGCCGGACCAGGGTCTGGCCGAGCAGGTCGCCCAGGCGGCGGATGTCCGCGCGCAGCGCGGCGTCCACGGCCTCGTCGGGGCCGGTCTTCTCGTAAATCTCGCTGTCCGCGGTCACGCACAGATCCAATCGCTGAGTACGCGGGGGACAGCGCTGTCCGGGCACGAGGATCGTAACGGTCGTTGAGCCGTCACGTCAGGTGAGCCTCGTTACGGTCCCCGCTCATTACAGTGCGTGTTCGCCGCGGCGACCTCGGGTGACGGCCGCCGCGAACGTGCCGACGACCCCGGCCAGCGACCACACCAGCAGCCCCGCGACCGGCAGCCCGGCCCCCGCCCGCGCGTAGTAGGCCACCGCCCGCGTCAGGTCTGTGCCCAGTCCGGTCGGCAGCCACACGTGCATGCCCCGGAAGAACGACGGCAGGAACGGCCACGGGAACACCCCGCCCGAACCCGGGTTGCCGAGCACCACGAGCAACAGAATCGCGAGGCCGGTGCCGACCATGCCGAGCCACCCCTGCAGCGCCGACGTGATCGCGGCCGCGGTGAACGCGACCAGCGCCCCGCCCAACGTGAGACCGAGCGTGTGCCCGGTCCAGATGTCGAAGACCGGCCCCACGAGGATCGCCCCCGCGAGCCCCAGGAGCAGGGAGAACGCGGCGAACGCGCCGATCCGGGCCGTGGCGCGCATCAGGTCGCGCGGTGCCGTCCCCAGACTCAGCCCGAGTACGGTCGCCGCGAGGTAACCGCCGAGGGTCAGCCCCACGACGAGGTAGAAAGCGACGAGCCCGCGCGGGTCGTGCGCGGTGAGCGGGTACGCGTCGACGGTGGTGACCTGGACCCCGGCCGCCTGCCCGACGGCGGCCACGGCGCCGGCCAGGATCTGGGCCACCGGCTGGCCGGCGCCGCTGGACACGGTGAGCTGCAGGCCGGCGGCGCCGCCGGCGACGACGGCGAACACCTCGCGCCGGTCGAGCGCGGCGGTCGCGGCGTCCCGCGTCGCGAACTCGTGGCCCGTGACCAGGCCGGTGCGCTCGTCGAGGATGCTCAGGAGCTGCGTGGCGGTCTGGTCGCCGGTCACCACCCCGACGGGGATGTCGCGGGGCGTGGGCTCGTGCAGCCCGCCGACGTACGCCGCGATGAACGCCGTGGTCAGCAGGAGAACGCCGGCGAGCAGGATCGCGGCCCGGCCGGCCCAGGCCTTCCAGAACCGGTCGCCCGCGTAGCGGGGCACGTGCCACATACCCCGCCAGATGAGCGGGCTGCTCGGGGTGCCGCCCGCGGTGTCGGGCAGCGCCGGCTCGGTGTCGGGCGCCGGGTACTCGTGGCCCACGGGCATCTCGCCCAGCGACAGCGGCTCGTCGGCGTGGACGTGGATCGGCATCTCGCCGAGGGCGAACTCCGGCGGGGCGCGGCCCGTCCCGCCCGCTGGGGAGGGCTCGTCGCTGGCGCCGAGGGCGTCGTCGACGGCGCTGCCCGCCGGAGGTGCGGCGTCGTGCGGCTCGGGCGGCGCGGCGTGCGACGCGACGTAGGTGGGTGACGATCCCGGCGGCTCGTCGCCCGAGCCGAGGGCGTCGTCGACGCGACTGGCCGGGGTGGGTGGGGACTCGTGCGGTTCGGTCACTGCGTACCCCCATGTGTTGGCTTTTGTCAGAGTAGGCCCGGAAAGCCGCCGGGCGGGCGGGTTCCGCGCCCGGCGCGGGCGTCGGCCGGCGGGCGTAGGCTGGTGCGCAACACCACCCCCTGTCCGAGTCGGCTGGGGGCACTTTGGCGTGCGGGAGATGATCATGACCCTGGTCGGTCTGCTCGACGCGGCGCTCGGCGACCCGGCGCTCGCCCGGCTGCGCGACTTCGCCCGGGGCACCTCCGAGCGCGGCGCCGCGATCTCCGCCGAACAGCTCGATCTCACCGCGCCCGCCGGCTCGCGGCCGTTCGTCGCCGCCGCCATCGCGGCGCGGGCCGGCGGCGGCGC
>NZ_BAAALT010000234.1:0-984 GCF_039528515.1 Luedemannella flava | reverse complement strand
GGGGCTGAGGGCGTTTTCATATACGCCCGCGTCCGGACCGCCCGGGAAACACCAACGGTAGGCCAGTCACGTGGGAAACACAGCGCGCGACGACGCCCGTAACCGTCCAAACATGGGCTATTGAAGATCACTACCACCCGCCAGAGGTCGCCAGGCACGGTCGTACCGCAAGCGCGCGCCGGAGTGGCGATGGTGGACGGGGCGGCGACGGTTGCGGCGGGGTGGTGTGGGAGAGTTAGGACGCCGCTGGACAACTCTCCGTCGAGTCTTCCGTCGAGGGCCGCCCTACGGGGTCGGCCCTTCGTCATGTTCTGACCGGGACGGCTGGTGAGGTCGCGCGGTGGGCGATTGCTGGTGGCCGCGCGGGTTACCCGGCAGACATGGGCGCCGTTGTCCGGCGTCGCCTCGGTTCCGCCGTCGGAGCCCGCGCTGGTCAGGAAGGATTGATTCGTGAACGCAGAGTCTGGTGGCGCGGAGGGTCGCGACCGCGACGACCGTGGGGCGCAGGGCCGGGGAGCCGGTCCGGGCCGGGACCGCGACGAGCGTCGTGGCGGCGCGCGGGACGCGGGCGGCCGGGGCCGCAATAGCGGCGGTCGCAGTGACTACGGCGATCGGCGGGGTTCGGGCTCGGCGGGCGGCTCCGGCGGACGCGGCTTCGGCGCGGGCCGGGACGGGCGTTCTGGGGACGGCGGCTACGCCGGTCGAAGCGGTGGTGCCGGCGGTCGCGGTGGTTACGGTGGCGGTCGGGACGGCCAGGGCGCGGGACGCGACGGCCGATCGAGCGAGCGGGGCGGTTACGGCGGCGGGCGCGACGGTGGCTCCGGTGACCGGGGCGGTTACCGCGACAGGCAGTCGTTCGGCGACCGGGACGGCGGCAAGCGCGGCTTCGGTGAGCGCGGCGGCCATGGCGAGCGCGGCGGCCATGGCGAGCGGGGCGGCCATGGCGAGCGGGGCGGGTCGGCCGGGCGCGGCGGCTACGGCGAC
>NZ_BAAALT010000233.1:0-3540 GCF_039528515.1 Luedemannella flava | reverse complement strand
CGCGCCCAGCGCGGCCCGCCGGTCCTCGTCGCCGAGCACCTCGCGCAGCGCCGCGTCGAGGGCGTCGACGTCGCCGGGGGGCACGAGCGCGGCGCCCTCGCCGACCAGCTCGGGCAGGCCGCCCACGGCCGTGCCGACGAGCGGCACGCCGGCCAGCAGGGCCTCCTGGGCGAACAGCTGCCGGGCCTCCCACACGCTGCTGACCACGGCCAGGTCGGCGGCGGCGAGCAGGTCGGCCACGTCGTGGCGGTGGCCGAGCAGCACCACGGCGGCCCGGGCGGCCGAGATCTGGGCGGCCAGCTTCCGGTACGCCGGGCCCGAACCGGCGATCACGACCGTCGGCGCGGGGCGCAGCGACCGCCACCGGGCGGCCGCCTCGACGAGCAGGTCGTACCCCTTCTGGGGGTGCAGGCGGCCCACGGACAGCACCAGCGGGCCCTCGCCGACGCCGAGCTCGTCGCGGACCTCCTCGGGCGTCCGCGCGGGGGCGGGCAGGACGGGCGCGGCGACCGGGCCGAGCCGCACGTCGCGGCCGCCGAGCTCACGGGCCCGGTCGACCAGGTCGGTCGAGGCGCCCAGGTTCACGTCGGCGCTGCGCGCCACGTACCGCTCGGCGGTGGCCAGGGCCTTCGCCTTCACGCCCCGCCCGAGGACCGCGTTGTGCCAGGTCACCACGAGCGGGGTGCCGTTGCGGCGGGCCAGCGCGGCGATCAGGCCGGCGCGCAGCCCGTGCGCGTGGATCACCTCGGCCGGCCGCTCCTTGAGTCCCCGACGCAGCACGGCGACCGACCGGGCGTCGCTCAGCCGGGGCGAGGCGGGGATCTCCAGCGGCACGTGGGTGGCGCCGAGGGCGGCGAAGCCGAACTGCCGCTCGGTCTCGGCGGGCGAGTAGACCGTGACCGCGTCGCCCCGGGCCACCAGGCCCGCGGCGAGGGAGGCGACGTGCTTGCCGATGCCGCCCGTGCTGCTGCCCAGCACCAGCGCCACGGCGCGGCCGGCCGTAGTCGCGTCGCCGCCGTTGTCCACCCCGCCCCTTTCAGCGTTGTCCGGTCGCGGCCGGCTCGTCGACGACCGGCCCGCGGCGCCCCGGCCGCAGGCGGCGCGTGACGCGCGCGAGCATGCGCCCGAGGTCGCGCCGATCGACGAGCAGCCCCACGAGCAGGAAGCCGGCGGCCGCCACGACACCCGCTAGCATGCCCGCCGCCACCTGCGTCGCGAAACCCGGGGTCAGCCATGCGGACACCGCCCGCGCGGCGCCGGCGCCCGATATGGCACCGACCGTCCCCGCTATCAACGCCGCGAGGGCGGCCCGGGCCACGCCCGACAGCGCGCCCCGGCCGACCCGCCGGGCCACGACGGTGACCAGGGCCACGCCGAGCACCGTCATCCCGACGGTGTTCGCGGCGGCGAGCGCGGCCACCCGGTGGGCGGGTTCGAGGGCCAGCGACAGGACCAGGGCGGCGACGGCCGTGGCCGCCCAGCCGACCGCCGTGGCGATCGCGGCCTGGCGCGCCTGTCCGGCCGCGTACAGGGCCCGGCTGAGCAGGGCGAGCAGGGCGTAGCCGAGCAGGCCGGGGGCGAACGCGGCGATCGCGGCGGCCAGGCCCGCCGGGTCCGCGGCACTGTCCATGACGGTGACGAGCAGGTGTGCGACGGGGGCGGCGACCGCCACCAGGGCCGCGGCGCCCAGCCCGGCCAGCAGCAGCACGGCCCGGGTGGTCCGGGCGAGGGTGGCGTCGAAGCGGTCCCGTTCGCCGGCCGCGGCCGCCTCGGCCAGCTCCGGGTACGCCGAGGTGGCCACCGGCACGGCCAGCACCGCCCAGGGCAGCAGGAACATGGTCTGCGCCAGCCCGAACAGCACCACCGTGCCGTCGACGTGCGCCCCGTTGGCCAGGTACAGCAGGTACGCCAGCACGAGCTGCTGCGCCACGACGGTGACCATCGCCGCGCCGGCCAGGCCGACCGCCCGGCGGCGCAGCTCCGGCTCGACGCGCAGGCGCGGCCGTAGCCGCAGCCCCAGCCGGCGCACCGGCACCACCAGGCACAGGGTGAGCACCGCCACGCCGATGGTCGTGCCGACGGACAGCACGAGCTCGGGTCCCCGGCCGATGTCGGCGACCCGGGCCGGCGAGGTCGCCATCGTCGCGAAGGTGCCGTAGGCGGCCATGACGGTGACGCTGGACAGCAGGGGCGCGAGTACGGGCCAGGCGAACCGCCGGTGGCTCTGCAGCACCCCGGCGAAGATGATGCCCACGCCGTAGAGGGGCAGCTGCACGGCGAAGACGCGCAGCATCCGCTCCCCCATGGCCAGCGCCGCCGGGCTCGCGTCGTTGCCGAGCAGCCCGATGATCGGCCCGGCCGCCAACGCCACCACGAGCGCGAGCGGCACCAGCAGCACGAGCACCCACGTCAACAGCACCGACGCGGTACGGGCGACAGTCTCACGGTCCCCGGCGGCCACCGCGCCGGCCAGCAGCGGCACGACGAGCGCGGCGAGGGCCCCGCCGGCCACGATCTCGAAGATGATGTTGGGGATGGTGTTGGCCGTCTGGTAGACGTCGCCCAGGTCCGTGCTGCCGACGACACCGGCAAACACGACAGTTCGGGCAAACCCGGCCGCCCGGCTCAGCACCGTCAGGACGGCGATGAGTGCGGCGGCACCGGCGATGCCCCGCGCCCGCCCGGGGCGGGGGGTCACTGAGCCAGGCCCGCGTCCCGGCTGCTGTCCCCGGCCGGCGCGCTGCGCGGCGCCGGTGGCGCCACGCCCGGACCCTCGGCGGGCGCGCTGCGCTGCGCCGGCACCGGACGCCGACCCAGGGCGTCCAGCTCGCGCAGCACCGGCGTGCGCTCGATGACCTTGGTAAAGCTGACCTTCTCGCTCGCGGCGGTGAGCGCGACGAGCCCGGCGAGCAGCCCGGTCCGGCCCACCCGGCCGGTCCGCGCGGCGACGGCCTCGCCGAGCAGCGCGCCGAGGCTGGTGGCCCCGCTGTCGCCGAGCATGACCCGCTCCCGCAGGTCGTCGGGGAGCAGGCCGGCGGCGGCCCCCACGGTGCCGGCGGCCGCGCCGCGCACCCGGGCGACCGTCAGCGGGGCGCCGACGATGAGACCGGCCTTGAGCGCCCGCCCGGGGCGCAGGTCGAGCAGGTTGTAGAGGTTGGCGGTGCCCGCGATGACGCCCGCGCCCAGCGCCACGTCCACGGCCCGCCCGAGCCCGCGACGGCGGCCCTTGGTCGGGGGCAGCAGCGCGGCCGCGGCGAGACCCGCCGCGCCCACCCCGACGATCTTCACGAGGCCGCTGGAGATCCGGCCCTCGCGCAGCGCGGCGAGGTGACCGCGGAAGCCCTTGTAGGCCTTCTGGTGGGGGCGGGCACCCACGATGTCGTCGTACAGGCCGACGGCGCCCGAGCCGAGGCCGGCGACGAGGCTGGCGGCGGCCAGTCGGGGCTGGCCCTCCACGACCGCGCCGGCGCCGGCCGTCGCGGACGCGGCCAGTGCGAACGCCGGCCCGGCCGCGAGGCTGACCGGCTCGCCGCGGTGGTT
>NZ_BAAALT010000232.1:0-913 GCF_039528515.1 Luedemannella flava | reverse complement strand
TGCTCGCCCATCGGTCGCTTCGCTCCCCTCCGGGAGCGAGCGATGGGCATGGGCCAAATGGGCTTTACTAAAGGGGTCCGCCTTACGCTTTACAGATTCACAACCCGGCGCGGTCATGCAATTACCCTTTCAACGGTGTCAACCCACTCGCGCTTTTCGCCGCCTTCGTCGATCTCTTTCCACCAATTCGAGACGGTAGCGTGACTGTACGGCACGTATTCGGCGGTTTCGCGAGCAGACATCCCCTGTTTCCGGCACGTTTCCATCGTCCAGGCGGCGACCTGTTTCACCTCGTCTTCGCCGATCGCCGGCTCGTCGTCGTCCTTGGATGCGGCCGTCCACGACCAGTTGGCCTCGTCGTTCGTGTGTGGTTCGTAGTCCGCCGGTGGAATCCCGGTGAACGGCCGCGGATCGACATNGACGATCGCCTTCCCCTTGTTGTTCCGATCGGGCTTCTTGATGATCGTGCCGACGCGCCACAGCATCGGGTGAATCGAACTCTCGTCGTGGCCGATATAGATGAGACAGCCGTTGTACTTGCGAATCTTGAACACCAGCGGCCCCATCAGCTTGCGGACTTTCTGGCCGTCCGATCCGGTGCCGCTCGCGTTCGTCGAGAACTCGTCACCGATGAACGCTTTCGGTTGCTGCGGGTTCTCGACGGGATCGCCGTCCTGGCCGACCCACTCCTCGAGCAGCGGGTAGTTCGGAACCCAGCCGTCTTCAACGGTGCCGTCGTCGCGCACCCAGTCGTCGTTTCTCGGTAGCGTGCGGATGTTCGAGGCCACTTTCAGATCGCCGTCTACCCACCGATCACGCAGCTGCAAGAGCAGACAGGCGAGGTTCGTTTTGCCGGCACCCATCTCGCCCAGGAGCACGATCACCGGTGCGGGTCCGGCGACGATCTCCCGCA
>NZ_BAAALT010000231.1:0-14067 GCF_039528515.1 Luedemannella flava | reverse complement strand
GAGCCCGGCACGACCGCTCCCGACCGGGCGGTGGCCAGGCCGGTCGCGGCGCGCAGCGCGGCCGCGAGATCCTCAGGGCACAGGGCGGGCAGGTCGGCGGCGATGGCCGCGACGCCGGGGGTGTCGGAGCCGTGCAACCGGGCCCGCATGGTCGTCGCGCCGTACGCGAGGGCCTGGTTGAGGCCAGCGTCGGGGGCGTCAGGGAGGACGACGGCGCCCAGCGCCGCCGTGGCCGCCTGCGCGGCGGGGTCGTTCGTGACCACCACGACCCGGCCGACGGCGGGGCAGCGCAGGGTCGCCAGCACCGTGTCCCGGGCGAGCGCCAGCACCAGCTGCTCGTGGGGCACGTCCGGGACGGCGCCGCGCAGCCGCGTCTTCGCCGCGAGGAGCCGCTTGACCGGCACCAGCAGAGTCCAGCTAATACCGCTCATGCTCGGACTCCTGACCCCGGCTTGAGCTGATGATGCGCTCGCTCATACCGTCGCCTCCGCTTCGCTACGGCGCCGCCATGAGTCATAACTGAGCTGATGATTCGCTCGCGGCGCTCGCTCATCGGACCATCCTTGCCTGAGGTGCCGGCTGGACGGTGCTCGCCCCCTCCGGTGCCGCGGAGGAGGTCGGACAAGGCATGATGACCAACGTCAGGCGAAGGAGGAACAGGGTGGCCAAACGACGGATCGGGTTCTGGCGGCGATTCGCGGTCTCGATCGTCAAGCCGCCGATGATCGGGTTGACCGAGCGGGACTGGCGGGGCATGGAGCACATCCCGTCCACCGGCCCGTTGATCCTGGTCGCCAACCACATCAGTCACGCCGATCCCTTTGTTCTGGCCCACTACGTCTACGATGCCGGCCGGTGGCCGGGCTTTCTCGCGAAGGAGAGCGTGTTCCGCCTACCGGTGGCAGGCTCGATCCTGCACAAGGTCGGACAGATTCCGGTATTCCGGGGCACCGTCGACGCCGCGAAGGCCCTCGACGCGGCCGTGGGCGCCCTGCGGGCCGGCGAGGCCGTGCTGATCTACCCCGAGGGCACCATCACCAAGGAGCCGGACCTGTGGCCCATGCGCGGCAAGACCGGCGTGGCCCGCTTGTGGCTCACCACCGGGGTGCCCGTGGTGCCCATCGCGATGTGGGGTCCCGAGGAGATTTTCGATCCCCGGACCAAGAAGCTGCGGGTGCTTCCGCGCCGGGCGGTGACGGTCGTGGCCGGCCCGCCGATCGACCTGTCGCGCTGGACGGGGGCGGCCCCCACCAGCGCCAACCTCCACGAGATCACCGACCACGTGATGGGGGTGCTGCGGGACATGGTCGCCGAGATCCGCGGCGGCGAGGCACCGCCGCTCTGGTCACCCGCCGTGGGACGTGATTCATGAGCGAGCGCCGGCGAGCGGNGTGACGGCATGAGCGAGCGCCGGCGAGCGAATCATCAGCTCAGGTTTAACTCATGGCGGCACCGGAGCGCAGCGGAGGTGACGGCATGAGCGAGCGCCGGCGAGCGAATCATCAGCTCAGGTTTAACTCATGGCGGCACCGGAGCGCAGCGGAGGTGACGGCATGAGTACGCGCAAAAAAATCGCCGCCTACAAGCGGGTGGCGGTGCTCGGGGCGGGGTCGTGGGGAACGGCGTTCGCCAAGGTGCTCGGCGACGCGGGCGCCGAGGTGATGATCTGGGCCCGCCGGCCCGAGGTCGCCGACGCCATCCGTACCAAGCACGCCAACCCGGAGTACCTGCCGGGCGTGGTGCTGCCGGACCGGGTCGGCGCGACCACCGACGCCGCGACCGCCTTCGCCGGGGCCGACCTGCTCGTCTTCGCGGTGCCGTCGCAGACCCTGCGGGAGAACCTGAGCGGCTGGGCGTCCGCCGGGCTGATCGGCACGCAGACCACGCTGGTCAGCCTCATGAAGGGCATCGAGCTCGGCACGGGCCGGCGGATGAGCGAGGTCATCGTCGAGGTGACCGGCGTGGAGCCGGACCGGGTCGCCGTCGTGACCGGCCCGAACCTGGCACCGGAGATCGCGCTGGGCCAGCCCACCGCGTGCGTGGTCGCCTGCGACGACGAGGAGCGCGCGGCCGCGGTCCAGTCAACGATCTTCACGCCGTACTTCCGGCCGTACACGAACGACGACCTACTCGGGTGTGAGCTGGGCGGGGCGGTGAAGAACGTCATCGCCCTGGCCTGCGGCATGGCCGTCGGCATGGGGCTGGGCGACAACACCAAGGCGGCGCTGATCACCCGCGGGCTGGCCGAGACCGCCCGGCTCGGCGTGCGCCTCGGCGCCGACCCGCTCACCTTCGCCGGCCTGGCCGGCCTGGGCGACCTGGTCGGCACCTGCATGTCCCCGCTGTCGCGCAACCGCACCTTCGGCGTCCACCTCGGTCGGGGGGAGAGCCTGGAGGAGGCGCAGATCGCCACCCGCCAGACGGTCGAGGGTGTGAAGAGCTGCCTGGCCATCCGGGACCTGGCGCGCGGCCACGGCGTCGAGATGCCCATCACCGAGCAGGTGGAGCTGGTCTGCCACGAGGGCCTCGCGCCGAGCGTCGCCGTGGCCGCCCTGATGACCCGCGAGCCCAAACCGGAGTGACGTCCATGTCCCAGCCGCCCCTCGGCGACTCCACCCGCGTTCTGCACGCCGGCCTGCCCCCGCTGGTGCCCGGGCAGCCGTTCCTGCCGGGGCCGGTCTTCGCGGCGCCCTTCGTGCTCGACCCGGTCACCGGGGGAGAGGGCATCGACTGGTACGGCCGACCGCACAACGCCAGCCGCCGGCACCTGGAGACGGCGATCGGCGAGCTGGAGGGCGGGGACTGCCTGGCCTTCACCACGGGCATGGCGGCCATCGGCGCCACGCTGCTGAGCCTGCTGCACCCCGGCGACACGGTCGTGCTGCCGGCCGACGGGTACTTCACGACCCGCGCGTTCGCCCGCGCCGAACTCGCGCCCCGGGGCATCGAGGTCCTCACGGCGCCGACGGCCGGCCCGTACCCACAGTTCGAGGGGGTGCGGCTGGTGCTCGTGGAGACGCCGGCCAACCCCGGCCTGGACGTGTGCGACCTGGCCGAGCTGGCGGCCGCCGCGCACGCGGCCGGCGCGCTGTTCGCGGTGGACAACACCACCGCGACGCCGCTGGGGCAGCGGCCGCTGGAGCTGGGCGCCGACCTCGTCGTGGCGTCCGGCACGAAGGCCCTGACCGGCCACTCGGACCTGCTGCTCGGCTACATCGCCACCCGCGACGGGGACCTGCTCGCCCGGCTGCGGTCGTGGCGCGACTCCACCGGCGGGTCGCCGTCGCCGTTCGACTCGTGGCTCGCCCACCGGTCGTTGGCCACGTTGGACCTGCGGCTGGCGCGGCAGACCGCGAACGCGGCGGCCGTGGCCGACGTGCTCGCCGCGCACCCGGCGGTGGACCGGGTGCGCTGGCCGGGCCGGCCCGACGACCCGGCGTACGCCGTGGCGTCGCGGCAGATGGCCCGGGTGCCCGGGGTGGTGACGTTCGACCTGCGCGGCGAGGCCGAGGTGGCCCGGTTCCTGACGGCGACCGCGCTGGTCATCCCCGCCACGTCGTTCGGCGGCCTGCACACGACGGCCGACCGGCGCGCGCAGTGGGGCGACGACGCCCCGCCCGGGCTCGTCCGGCTGTCCTGCGGCGTCGAGGACACGGCCGATCTGGTGGCCGACATCACCCGCGCTCTTGACGCTGTGTAATCGTGCATTTTGCGCTGCGTAGCCGGCTTGCGCCCGGCCTGCCGGCCTGGTGGAGGCCAGGTAGGGTCACGGGCTGTGAGTACTCCTCGGCGGACCCGCGTCGCTGTCGTTTTCGGCGGCCGAAGCACTGAGCATGCGATCTCCTGCGTCAGCGCGGGCAGCATCCTCGGCGCCCTCGACCCCGACGAGTTCGAGGTGGTGCCGGTCGGCATCACCCGCGAGGGCCGCTGGGTGCTTACCAGCGGCGACAAGTCGACGCTGGCCATCCATGGTCGGCGCCTGCCGGAGATCACGGCCGAGTCCGGCACCGCCGTGGCGCTGCCGGGCGACCCCACGTCGGGCGGCCTGGTCGTCCTGGACGCGGTCGACGGCCCGCGCGCCCTCGGCGACGTGGACGTGGTGTTCCCGGCCCTGCACGGGGCGTTCGGCGAGGACGGCACGATCCAGGGCCTGCTGGAGATGGCCGGCGTGCCGTACGTCGGGGCGAACGTGTTCGCCAGCGCGGCCGCCATGGACAAGGAGTTCACCAAGAAGCTCGCGGCCGCCGAGGGCATCCCCGTCGGGCCGTACGCGGTGCTGCGGGCGGGGCAGTCGCTCAGCGGGGCCGACAAGGAGCGCCTCGGCCTGCCGGTGTTCGTGAAGCCCTCGCGCGCCGGGTCGTCGTTCGGCATCACCAAGGTGTCCTCGTGGGACGACCTGGACGCCGCCATCGCCACCGCCCGCGCCATCGACCCCAAGGTCCTCGTGGAGGCCGCGATCGTGGGCAGGGAGATCGAGTGCGGCGTGCTGGAGGGCGAGGCCGGCGGCCCGCCGGAGGCCAGCGTGCTCGCCGAGATCCGGGTGGTCGACCAGGCGCACGAGTTCTACGACTTCGAGGCCAAGTACCTCGACGGCGCCGAGTCCGAGATCCCGGCCGTCCTGCCGGAGGCGGTCACCCGCCAGGTGCAGGAGTACGCCTGCCGTACGTTCACCGCGCTGGACTGCGCGGGCCTGGGGCGGGTGGACTTCTTCGTCACCGGGGACAACACGGTCTATCTCAACGAGATCAACACGATGCCCGGCTTCACGTCGACCTCGATGTTCCCCCAGATGTGGGCGGCCAGCGGCCTGGAGTACCCCAAGCTGGTCAACCGCCTCGTCCGCACCGCCCTGCGCCGGGGCACCGGCCTGCACTGACGTCCTCCGCGCGGCGCACCGGACATATGCCCTGAACAGGGCGTATACGGGTTAAACTGCGGTCCGACTTCGGGAGACGGGGGTGTCCCATGAGCCGGTCCACCATCAGTGCGGTCATCGCCGCGGCCGTCGCCATCGGCGGCGTGGCGACGGCGGCGGTTGTCCATGTCGGCGCGCCGGTCGCCGGCGCCGTCGGGAGTGCGGCCGTGCCCGTGCTGCCGCCGGTCAAACCGGCGGAGCCGCCCGTGCCGGCGGGACGACCCGCGCCGGCTGTCGGTATCCCGCTCGCCGTCGGCCTCGCCCTCGTGGACGGGGCCGCCACCATCGGCCTGGCGGGCGAACGGACCGCGCCGCGCGCCGACCGCGCGGCGCGACCTGAGGGCGCGACCGCCGCGGGGACGCTCGTCGAGGAGCTGCCGGTGCCACGGATGGAGCCGACCCCGACCCCGAGCGCGGCTCCGAGCCCGTCGCCGGACACTCCGGGCACGCCCGGACCGGCCATCGACCGCAACTTCTCGGTCACGCTGCGCTCGGCGACCTGCGGCCGCACCGATCTGGCGCCGTCGGCGCCGAACATGCACCCGCGCCGCGGGCAGTACTGCCTGGTCCAGTTGCGGTTCACCAACGTCGCCCGGTACACCGTGTGGTTCTCGCTGTCGGCCTGGCTGCAGCGGGCGTTCACGTCGGACGGGGCGCGCCACTGGGGCGACCTGCGGGCGAGCGAGGCGGCGACGGACCGCGGCAACCCGTACTTCCAGCGGGTGCGGCCGGGCGAGACCACCGACGGGACCGTGGTCTTCGACCTGCCGCGCGGGCTGCGCATCGACCGGCTGCACGTGCGCGAGTCGCTGCTGTCGTCGGGGGTCGACGTCCGGGTGCCGTGAGTACGGAAGGTCGTCGGAAGACTACCCATGGGTAGTACTCCCGGGTAACGTAGAGCGCACGGACTTCAGCGGCGCCCGTACCCGACGAGGGGTGGCCCCCATGACGACGACCGATGACCGGCCCTCTGCCGTCACCACCGATCTGCCTACCCAACCCGCCACCGCGACGCGCGTTGACGAGCGGCAGGCCCGCCAGGTCGCGGAGGCGGCCCGCGAGACGGGTTGGACGAAACCCAGCTTCGGCAAGGAGCTGTTCCTCGGCCGGCTGCGGCTGCCGCTCATCGCGCCCCTGCCGGCGCCCGACCCCGAACAGACGGCCCGCGGCGTGCCGTTCCTCGCCGCGGTCGGGGAGTACGTGCGCGACCATGTCGACGGCGCGGCCATCGAGCGCGACGACCGCATCCCCGACGAGGTGCTGCTCGGCATGGCCGACCTCGGCGCCTTCGGCATGAAGATCGACGTCGGGCACGGCGGGCTCGGGCTGTCCAACCTGGACTACTGCCGCGCGCTCATGATGATCGGCTCGGCCAGCCCGTCGCTGGCCGCGCTGCTCTCGGCGCACCAGTCGATCGGCGTGCCACAACCGCTGAAACTGTTCGGCACCAAGGAGCAGAAGGCCCGCTACCTGCCGCGGCTGGCGGCCGGGGAGATCTCGGCCTTCCTGCTCACCGAGCCGGACGTGGGCTCCGACCCCGCCCGCCTGCACACCACGGCCGTGCCCACCGAGGACGGCGAGGCGTACCTGCTCAACGGCGTCAAGCTGTGGGCCACCAACGGCAGCATCGCCGACCTGCTCGTGGTGATGGCCGCCGTGCCTCCGCACGACGACAGGAAAGGCGGCATTACCGCGTTCGTGGTCGAGGCCGACTCGCCCGGCATCACGGTGGAGCGTCGCAACGCCTTCCTTGGCCTGCGCGGCCTGGAGAACAGTGTCACCCGCTTCCACGACGTACGGGTACCGGTCGAGAACGTGATCGGCGCCGAGGGCAAGGGCCTCAAGATCGCGCTGACGACGCTCAACACCGGCCGGCTCTCGCTGCCCGCGATGTGCGTGGGCGCCAGCAAGTGGTCGCTCAACGTGGCCCGGCAGTGGGCGGCCGCCCGCGTCCAGTGGGGCCGGCCCGTCGGCCAGCACGAGGCGATCGCCGGCAAGATCGCCTTCATCGCCGCCACCACGTACGGCATGGAGTCCATGCTCGAGCTGTGCTGCCGCCTCGCCGACGAGAACAACCACGATATCCGCATCGAGGCGGCCCTGGTCAAGCTCTACGCCAGCGAGCTGGCCTGGCAGGTGGCCGACGAGCTGATCCAGATCCGGGGCGGCCGGGGCTACGAGTCGGCGGCGTCGCTGGCCGCGCGCGGCGAGCGGGCCATCGCGGCCGAGCAGCTGCTGCGCGACCTGCGGATCAACCGGATCTTCGAGGGCTCCACCGAGATCATGCACCTGCTGATCGCCCGGGAGGCCGTCGACCAGCACCTCGCGGTGGCCGGCGACATCATCGACCCCGGCGCCGAGCTGGGCCGCAAGGCGCGCGCCGGCCTGCGGGCGGGCGGCTTCTACGCCCGCTGGCTGCCCACCCTCACCCTGGGCCGGGGCCAGGCCCCCGCCGCCTACGGCGGGTACGGCCAGCTCGCGGCGCACCTGCGCTACGTGGAGCGGGCCTCGCGCAAGCTGGCCCGCAGCACCTTCTACGGCATGGCCCGTTGGCAGGGCAGGATGGAGCGCCGCCAGCGCTTCCTCGGCCGGGTCGTCGACATCGGCGCCGAGCTGTTCGCCATCGCGGCGACGTGCGTGCGCGCCCACGCCGAGCGCGGCACGCACCCTGGGAACCTCGAGCTGGCCGACGTGTTCTGCCGGCAGGCCCGGCTGCGGGCCGAGGAGCTTTTCGCGGCCTTGTGGCGCAACACCGACCGGCGCGACGCGGCGCTCGCGAAACGCATTCTCGCCGGGGAGTACGCGCACGTCGAGGCGGGCATCCTGACCCCGCCGGACGAGGGTGCCTGGGTGGCGGAGGCGGCGCCCGGGCCCGCCACCGTCCCGGACGTGCGCCGCCGCCTGGTCAGAGATCGCGGTCGCTGAGCCCCATCGCCGCCAGCTCCATCGCGGCCAGGGCGCGCACGACCTCCGGATCGCCGTCGCGCCACGCCTTGGCCGCGTTGGGGTTGCACGCCACGAGCTTGCGCAGCGGCCGGCGGGCCAGGGCGCGCAGCGCCAGCATGTCCACGCCCGCCGGCTCGTCGCGCAGCGCGGCGGCCGCCGTGGCGCGGCGCACCCAGCGCACGCGCCAGGGCAGCCAGCCGAGCACGACGAGGGCGAGCGGCACGATGACGACCAGCAGGCCCGCCGCGTACGCGATCTTCTCGACGGCCACCTGCAGCTGCTGACCGGCGTCGGCGAGGCTCTGCGCCGCCTCGGCCGCCTTGGTGAACGGGCTGGACAGCGAGCTGCCGACCAGCGGCACGTTGGCGGCCTTGCTCCCGGCGTCCGACAGGTTGCCGGCCAGCCCTTCGCCCGCGGCCTGCGCCCGTTCGCCGGGCCCGGCCAGGTCCATGATGAGGTCGTGCAGCTGGAAGGACGCCCAGATCCAGAAGGCTATCCACGCCACGACGCAGACGTCGGTGAACAGCTGGCCGGTGCGGACCCGGGGAGTCTCGGCATAGAGCTTCACGGCAGTCATCCTGCCCGCTGCGGCCGACCGCCACGCGCTCCGGATCGGGATCCTTACCGTACGGCGACCGGTGTGGGCTCCGGCGCCGCCGCGACCGGCGCCGACGCCGCCCGCCGGGTCAGCCACACCGCGACCGCCCCGAACAGCGCCGCGACGATCAGGGAGCTGGGCACCGGCGAGAAGTACGCGTCGCCGTGGCCGGGGAAGGTCAGGTGGCCGTTGGCGAGCAGCGGGGTGGCGACCGCGTTGCACATGCTGTGCAGCAGCACGCCCGGCCAGATGGAGCCGGTCCGGACGCGCAGCTCGCCGTAGACCACGGCGGTCGCCGTGACGCCGACGAAGAACATGACCAGGTACACCGGCCAGGACAGCGACGTGATCAGCGCCATGTCGGCGGCGGTCGTCCACACCAGATACAGCGGCAGGTGCCACGCCGCCCAGATCACGCCGACGAGCAGGTGCGGCGTGACCCGGCCGGGCAGGCCCAGCGCGACCGCCGTGCGGGTCCCGTACCCGCGGAAGATGAGTTCCTCGATGAGGTTCTTGACGAGCTGGATCGCGAAGATGGCGCCGAACGCCGCGACCAGGGACGGCTTGCCGGCGGCGGGGGTCCACGTCAGCGCCGCCTGCCCGGCGAGCAGGCCCGCGCCGACGGCGAGGACGGTCATCGCCGGGTAGAGGACCGCGGCGCCGGCGAACCACCGGGTGCGGTGCGGGAAGCGCAGGGTGAAGCCGAGGGGCCCGGCCCCGTCGCGGGACGCGAAGTAGAGCACGAGGGCCACGATCGCCGGGCCGAGGATGAAGATGGCCTGCCCGGTCGTGCCGCTGCTCTCGCTGAGGGCGACGCTGCCGTCGAGGGAGACCCCGTTGGCGCGGTCGAGGGCGACGCCGAGCCAGCCGGCCCCCACGGCGGCTGCGGCGAAGATGGCGAAGTTGATCCGGGTTCTGCGTCGGGTCATGGGGTCGGGTCTCCTTCGAGGGTGGTGAGGCACTCATCGGCCCAGGCGACGCCGGCCCGGCACTGATGGATGCCGGCGAGCAGGGTGAGGCGCATGTAGGGCCAGTCGGGGGTGTGTCCCTCGGTGGCGGTGAGCTGGGCGAGCATCCCCTCGTACTCGCCCAGTTGGGCGCGGGCCCGGTCGCGGGCGTCGCGCAGCAGCTCCAGGCAGCGGTCGCGGCCCAGGACGCGGCCGAAGAACAGGCGCAGCAGCAGGCCGTTGCGCGGCTGCGCCTCCTGGACCGGCTCGGCGAGCAGGTCGCGCAGCCGGGCCAGGCCAGACGGGGTGAGCGCGTAGACCGACGAGCGGGCGCGCGGGCCGCCCTCGCGGCGCACGTGCCCGGCCTCCTCCAGCGCGTTCAGGGTGGGGTAGATCTGGCCGAAGCTCTCGCTCCAGAAGTGACCCAGCACGTCGCGGATCGCCTCGCGCAGGGCGTAGGCCGTCATCGGCTCGATGCTCAGGCCACCGAGGACCGCCATCTCCGTCTGGCTCGACCGTGCCATGCCGCCTCCTTATATATCTGCTAGATATTCCTAACAGATATATAAGCGAGCGGCAAGCCGCACCGGTCCACAGCGGAGGGTCGATCAGCCGCGCCAGAACAGGGTCAGCGTGTCGGGACTGCGCGGCGAGGTCGTGCGGAACACGATCGGCTCCGTCTGGCCCTTGGCGGCCACGAGTCGGAGCTGGATCCGTCCCTTGGCGTCGGTGACGCCCTCCCACGTGCCGGCGCGCATTTTCTTGCCGTTGACGGTGACCTCGCCGTTGATGAGCTCGTCGCTGGACAGCCACGTCGCCGTCATCGTGACCGGCACGCCGGCGCGCGCCAGGTCGCGATCCTGGTAGTCCATGAGCTGCAGGTACATGTCGTACGGCTCGCCCGGCTTCAGCGGCGCCGTCAGCACGGGTCCGACGATCGAGATGCGCTTGGGGGTTGAGCGCGCGTTCAGCGGCACGCTGGACAGCGTCATCGGCTCGGCGGTGATCGCGCGCAGGTACAGCCGCACCGGCGGGTTCGGCGCGTCCACCCCGGTGTTCGGGGTGACGAGCTGATACTGGGCCGTCTGGCCCGGCGCGAGCTCCACGGGACCGGCGATGGCCGTCCAGAACCGGCCGATCGTGTCGCGACCTTCGGTGACGGCGAACTTCGGCACGAGGGTGTCCGACGAGCGGTTCGTGACCGTGGCGTCGACGCGCCAGATGTCACCGATCGGGTTGACGTGCAGGTCCTCGACGGTGATCTTCAACGGGACCGGCGATACGAGCGCGACCCCGACGGCCGCGAGCGCCATCACGGGCAGCAGGGCCGCCGCCGCCAACCGGGTCACCGGGCGCTCGCCCAGCCGGGGCAGGGGCAGCCGGAGCTGGTGGGCCTGGGCGAGCCACCGGCGGTGCGTCCACGTGGCCACGCCGAGCACCCACAGCGGCGCCATGAGGATGTAGTAGCTGTCCTGCGAGCGCACCGCGAAGAAGAACGCGAGCCACGGCAGGATCGTGGCGGCCGGCCCGAGCTGGCGGATGTAGAGCGCGAAGACGATCAGCAGGCCCAGCAGCATGAGCAGCGCGGCAGTGCCCAGCGCGCCGAGCGACCCGCTCCCGTACGAGTAGAAGTTGATGAGTCCGACGATGCCCTGCCCATGGGGCATCGACTTCTGGGTCAGCGGCTCGGTGATGCCGGCGAGCCAGGCGCCGGGATCCTGGGCGATGAACCAGGCGTTGGCGACCAGGAACGTCGCCAGGGTGGTGCCTACGTAGCGCAGGGTCAGCAGGGTGGAACCGCGACCGCCCAGGTGCCCCCAGCGCACCAGCCAGATCCCGACGACGAGGAACGGTGCCACGAACCACGCCAGTTGGTGTGTGGCGATGCCGAGGCCCAGGCACACCGCCGACAGCAGGCCGCGCCAGCGCAGCCGGCCGGTGGACCCGAGGGTCGGCCAGGCCGCGACCGCGACCACCATGAACGGCAGCGCCATGAGGCCCGGGTACCCCGACGAGGCGTAGTCCTCGATGCGGGGGAACAGCAGGCACGTCAGCGCCGCTGCCGGCCGCATCGGGGTCGGCAGCAGGAAGAACAGCAGCAACGCGGCGGCGACCACGCCCAGGTGCGCCGCGATGGTCGGCCCCGCCATGCCCCGGATGAACGGCAGGAGCGCCGCCGTGAAGACGGCGCCGAGCGGCGGGTACCCGTAGTCGGTGGTCATCGTGCCCTCGGCGGTGCTGGTGCCGCCCTGGTACGAGCCGCTCGAGTAGAGCGCGTAGGCGTCCGGGTGGGGCACGCCGTAGAGATGCTCGCCGTCGTGCAGGGCCTGGGCTCCCGCCTGCACGAGCATGCCCACGTCGGTCGCCAACGACGGCCGGCCGGCGACCAGGGCCAGCCGGGCCGCCGTCACGAGTTCACCCAGCGCGACCAGGAAGATCCCGGCGTCGACGACGAGCATCGCGCGCGTCGTCCGCACGGTGGCGGCCAGGATGGCGAGCGCGACGGCCGACCCGCATGTGGCGATCATGAGGATGCCGAAGGCGGGGCGCTCCTCGATGGCCGCTCCCCACAGGCCGCGCATCGTGTTCAGCAGGAACATCGCCGCGATGACGGCAAGGCAGCGGTGCAGCATCCCGGGGTTGATCCCGCGTCGGGGGGCCCCGACGGTGGCCCCGACAACCCCGGCCTTTTCCTGCGCGACGAGCATCGGTAGCCATCCCCCGGCGGTGAACTCAACGGTGAACAGGTTGCACGGTGCAGACTAGGCGACCCGGAACCGGACGCGAGGGCCGGATAGTCAGATAACCGGACGCGCGGGTGGCTTCGTGGGGTGTGACAGGTCGTTCTCGCCCGCGTGCGAGACCGCGTCGGCGACGATCCGACCGATGTGCTCGTCCGTGAGGGAGTACGCGATCTCGCGGCCGCGCCGCTGTCCGCGCACCACGGCGGCGCCGCGCAGGACCCGCAGGTGCTGGGAGACCAGGGGCTGCGCGACGCCGAGCGCGTCGACGAGTTCGTGCACGCAGCGCGGCCCGGCGCTCAGCTCGGTGACGATCGCGATGCGCAGCGGGGCCGCCAACGCCCGCAACAGTTCGCCCGCCGCCTCGTACGCCTCTGGTGTGGTCATCGCCACCACCGTAACCGGGCGTTCAGCGGTCGGCCGCGTCGAGGACGACCTCGGTCGGTTCCGGCCCGTCCGCGACCGGTCCGCCGCCCCGCAGCGCCTTACCGATCGCCGCGGCCAGGACCACGCCGATGAACAGGGCGATCGCCACGAGGACGATCGTGGCGCCGGGCGAGGTGTCGGTCCCGGCGGACAGCCACACGCCCCCACCGGCGGCGGCCAGCCCGATCGCCATCGCCGCGTACATGGTGGCCCGGAAGCCGCGCGTGACCTGCTGGGCCGTCGCCACCGGCACCACCATCAGGGCGCTGACCAGCAGCAATCCCACCGCCCGCATGGCGACCGTCACGGTGACCGCGGTGCCCATGGCGAGCACCAGGTTGAGCGCCCGCACCGGCAGGCCGCTCACCCGGGCGTACTCCTCGTCGTGGCACACCGCGAACAGCCAGGGCCGCATGAACAGCGTCACCGCCAGGACCCCGACCGACAGGACCGCGATGGCGATGAGGTCCGAGCGGGAGGTCGACAGCAGCGACCCGAACAGGTACGACATGAGGTTCGCGCTGCCCGATTCGTCGGACAGCTCGACCAGCACCACGCCGCCGGCCAGGCCGCCGTAGAACAGCAGCGCCAGGGCCACGTCGCCGGAGGCCCGGCCGCGCTCGCGGACCAGTTCGACGGCCGCCGCCCCGAGCGCGGCCACGATCACGGCCGTCACCACGGGCGAGGTCTGCAGCAGCAGGCCCAGGCCCACGCCCGTGAGCGCGACGTGGCCGATCCCGTCCCCGATCAGCGACAACCGCCGCTGCACGAGGTAGATCCCCAGCGTCGGCGCGGTCACCCCGACGATCAGGGCCCCCACGAGCGCACGCTGCATGAACTCGTACTCAAAGAGATTCATACCGTCACCTCCGCTTCGCTCCGGTGCCGGCATTGAATTCTGTGCTGATGGTTCGCTCGCTGCGCTCGCTCATCCCGTCACCTCCGCTGCGCTCCGGCGTCGGGATGTTTCACCTGTGCTGATGGTTCGCTCGCTGCGCTCGCTCATCCCGTCACCTCCGCTGCGCTCCGGCGTCGGGATGTTTCACCTGTGCTGATGGTTCGCTCGCTGCGCTCGCTCACGGCGCACCCCACATGGTCTCGTGGTCGGACGGGGCGTGCGGGTGCACGTGGTCGTGGCCGGGCTCGGCGTGGTGGCCGGCGGGCCTGGGCACCGCGCCGTCGTGGACGATCGCGCCGTGGTGCACCACGACGGCCCGCGAGATGAGCGGCTCCAGCGGCCCGAGCTCGTGCGCGACGAGCAGCACCGTCCCGCGCCGCCCGACGACCTTCCCGAGCGCGCCCGCGAACGCCTCCTGGCTCGCGGCGTCGACCCCGGCCGTCGGCTCGTCGAGGATGAGCAGCTCCGGCTCGCCGGCCAGGGCCCGGGCGATGAGGGTGCGCTGCTGCTGCCCGCCGGACAGCGTGCCGACCGGGTCGTTCGCGCGGTGGGCCAGCCCGACCGCCTCCATGGCCGCGTCGACGGCGCGCCGGTCG
>NZ_BAAALT010000230.1:0-14348 GCF_039528515.1 Luedemannella flava | reverse complement strand
CAGGTGCGCGGGCGTCTCGACCGGTCGCTGGCCGACGCGCGGGTCCGGCTGGACGCCGCACGCGCCGCGCTCGACGCGGCCACGGCCTGGTGCGCGGCCGTGACCGCCGGCCGCGACCCGCTCGCGGCCCGGCTGCCGCCCGACCCGAAGCTGGCCGGACAGGTGATCGACACCGGTGACGTCCTGGTCGTGGCGGGCACCGACCGGGCCGACAGCGTGCGGGTCGCCCGCGACCCCGCGACCGGCGGACTGATCGTCACCGTCGACGGCGTGCCGCGCTACGTCCGGCCCGGGACGCGGCTCATCGTCCGCACGGGGGCGGGCGACGACCGGGTCGTCGTGGATCCCGACGTGACCGCCGGCGTCACCGTGCTCGCCGGCGCGGGCGACGACCGGGTTACCGGCGGGTCCGGCGACGACCTGCTCGCCGGCCTGGGCGGTGACGACGTGATCCACGGTCGGTCGGGCCGCGACCGGGTGACGGCCGGCGCGGGGCGTGACTACGTCGACGGCGGTGCCGGCTCCGACGCGGTGCGCGGCGGCGCGGGCGACGACACCGCCTACGGGCTGTCCGGCGACGACCGGCTCGACGGCGGGGCCGGGGTGGACTATCTGGACGGTGGGCGCGGCGACGACCGGCTGATTGGCGGCGCGGACGGCGACGCGCTGACCGGCGGACGGGGCCGCGACGACGTCCGGGGCGGGGCCGGTGACGACTACCTCTACGGCGGCGACGATGCCGACATCCTGACCGGCGGCGCGGGCGGCGACGTCGCGTACGCGCAGGCCGACGACGTGCGCGCCGGCGTCGAACGCGACGTGGACGTGGCGCTGACCGCGGCGGACGCGGTGCGGGTGCGGGGCACGGCGGACTTCGTCGAGCGGGTCGGGTCCGACCTGGACACGCTGCGCTCCTCGCCCGTCGGCGGTCGGATGCTCGACGCGCTGCGGGTCGACGGCGCGCCCGTCACGGTGACCGCGACGCCGGACGCGAACGGGTACGCGATCGCCCGGGGCGGGGTGTTCGGCGCCCCAGGGGTCGACGTCGAGTTCAACCCGGAGTTCCAGGCGGTGGCCGGCGGGCCGCCCGTGACCGTCCTGTTCCACGAGCTGGCGCACGCCTACGACCTGCTCCACGACACGTACGCGCCGGGCGTCTACACCGGACCCGACGACGGCCGCGTCAACAACATGGAACGGGAGGCGGTCGGGCTGCCCGTCGACCACGACGGCGACCCGACGACGCCACCGCGCAGCTTCCCCGGTCACCCGGACGAGCTCACCGAGAACGCCCTGCGGGCGGAGCTCGGCGTGCCGCCACGCCAACGGTACGGGTGACGACCCGCGTCGTGGGTGGACGATGCGCCGCCGGCGACGTACCAACGAAGCAAGACGCCCGGTACCACCCGCCGGAGGCGCCCATGGTTTCGTCGGCCCCCACCCGAGACGCGGAGCCGGAGGACGAGATCGCCGCGGATCTCGCCGTGCCGTACTGGCTCACCGGTACGGCCGAGGCCGCGTCCGCCAGCTTCCTCACCATGGCCCGGCGGCTGCCGGGCCTGCTGCGCCGCGCGTGGCGCCTGGCCTGGTCCACCGACCGGCGCACCACCGCCGTCCTGGTCACCGCGCAGCTCGCCTCCGGCGTCGCGGGCGGGTTCGGGCTGGCCAGCGTCGTCGGCGTCCTCGACGGGCTGCTGCGCGCGGCGCCGACGCCCGAGCGCGTCCGCGCCGCCATCCCGTCCCTGCTGCTGCTCATCGCCATGACGGCCGTGCGCAGCGCGCTGACGTTCGCCGCGACCGCCGCGCACGGCCGGCTCTCCCCCCAGGTCAGCCGCGAGGCCGAGGTGCGCCTCATGGACCTGACCACCCGGGTCGACCTGTCCACGTTCGACGACGCGGACTTCCGCGACGCGATGGGCCGCGCCCGCGACCGGGGCATCGACGCGGCGCAGCGGCTCGTCGACATGGCCATCGAGCTGGTCGCCAACGCGGTGCGGCTGTGCTCGGCGGCGGGGGTGCTCGCCGCGCTGCACCCGGTGCTGCTGCCGCTGCTGGTGCTCGCCGTCGTGCCCAACGGCTGGGCGGCGGTGCGCTCGGCCCGCATGGAGTACCGGCAGTACCTGCGGCAGTTCACCATGATGCGGCGCAAGTGGATGCTGTCGGACCTGCTCGCGGACCGGGACAGCGGCCCGGAGCTGCGCGCCTTCACCCTGCGCGACTACCTGCTGGGTGAGGTGCGCCGGCTGCTGGGCATCATGGCGCGCGAGCGGGTGCGCCTGTCCAACGCCCAGGTGCGCGGCAACCTCGTCGGCGCCGCGCTCGGGGCGCTCGCCACCGGCGTCGCGTACGCCGTCCTCGTGTGGCTGCTCATGACCGGACGGATGGACCTGGCCGTCGGCGGGGCTGCCGCGTACGCCATCTCGGTGGGCATCGGGGCGCTCACCCAGGTCGCGTTCACGGTCAACCACATCTACGAGCACGGGCTGTACTTCGACTCGTACCAGGCCTTCTGTGACCTGGCCCAACGGCGGGCCGAGCCGGCGCCGGCGGTGGCCGCGCCGCACGGCCCGGCGCTCATCGAGCTGCGCCACGTGAGCCTGTGCTACCCGGGCGCCGACCGGCCGGCGGTCGACGACGTGACCCTCACCGTCCGCCGGGGCGAGGTGATCGCCCTGGTCGGCGAGAACGGCTCGGGCAAGACGACGCTCGCCAAGCTGCTCGCGGGGCTGTACCGGCCCGAGGGCGGGGTCATCCGCTGGGACGGCGTCGACCTCGCCACGGTGGACCCGGACAGCGTCCGCGACCAGGTCGCGGTCGTCATGCAGGACCCGACGCAGTGGCCGTTCTCGGCCCGGGAGAACATCACGATCGGCCGCCACGAACGCCCGCACACGCCGGCGGGGGTCGAGGCGGCGGCCCGCGACGGGGACGCGCACGAGTTCATCACGGAGCTGGCCCGCGGCTACGACACCCTGCTGTCGCGGCACTTCACCGACGGCGCGGACCTGTCCGGCGGGCAGTGGCAGCGCCTGGCGGTGGCGCGGGCGTTCTACCGCGACGCGGCGATCCTCATCTGCGACGAGCCCACGGCGAACCTCGACGCCCGGGCCGAGCACGCGGTCTACGAGCGGCTGCGGCGGCTGGCCGCCGGGCGCACCGTCGTGCTGATCACGCACCGGATGGCGAGCGTGCGTTCCGCCGACCGGATCTACGTACTCGATCATGGTCGGCTCATCGAGGAGGGTGACCATGACGCGCTGATGGCCGCCGACGGGGTCTACGCGGGCCTGTTCAACCTCCAGGCCAGCGCGTACCAGCTGGCGGCCGAGTGACGGCGCCGNCCCCCCAACGTTCTACTCGCGACCGCTGGAGCGGCGTCCCCGCCGCGACAACGAGTCGAGGATGACCGCGCCCACGAGCACCGCGGCCGTCACCATGTACCGGATCGGGGTGTCGATCTGGACCAGCAGCATGCCGGACTGGATCGACTGCAGCACCAGGATGCCCAGCAGCGCCGAGTACGTGCTGCCCCGGCCGCCGAACAGGCTGGTGCCGCCGATGACCGCGGCGGCGATCGCCAGCAGCAGCGTGTCGCTGCCGCCCGAGGACTGACCCACCGAGTACCCGCGGGAGGCGAACAGGATGCCGCCGAACGCCGCGAGGGTCGAGCAGAGCGCGAACACCGAGATGCGGATCCGGTCGACCGGCAGGCCGGCCCGGCGCGCGGCCTCGATGTTGCCGCCGACCGCGAAGATGCTGCGCCCGTAGCGGGTGCGCCGCAGGATCAGGTCGAACACGACCACGATGGTCACGAGGATGACCAGCGCGAGCGGGACGCCCCGGCCCTGGTTGAGCACCGCGGTGACGCTCCCGGCGAGCAGCCCGAGCCCGATCGTGCGGATCAGCAGGCTGACCATGCCCCGGCCCGGCAGCCCGGCCGCCGACCGGCGACGCAGGTCGAGCAGCGCGAACACGAAGTAGACCACCACGATGCCGACGGTGACGACCCAGCCGGCCACCCTCGGCAGGAAGGTGTTGGTCAGCTTGGCGACGAACCCGTCGTACGGGATGTTGATCGTGCCCTGCGGGCCGAGGATCAGCAGCTGCAGGCCGAGCCAGCCCATGAGCCCGCCCAGCGTCACCACGAACGACGGCACACCGATCTTGGCGAAGATGGTGCCCTGGAACGCGCCGATCAGCGCGCCCATGACCAGCGCGGCGAGGATGCCCAGCCAGGCCGGCCAGCCGTGCGACACCGTGAGGACGGCCATCAGCGCGCCGGCGGCGCCGGACACGGAGCCGGCCGACAGGTCGATCTCGCCCAGCAGCAGGACGAACACGATGCCGACCGCGATGGTGCCGCCGGCGGCGATCTGCATCGCCAGGTTCGTCAGGTTGCCCGGCGAGAGGAACGAGTCGGTGAGCGACTGGAACACGACCGCGATGACGATGAGCCCGAAGATCACCGGCCACGGGCCGAGCTCGCCCGCCCGGACGCGTCGGCGCACCGCCCGGACCGCCTCGGCCGGGGTGCGCGGCGGCCCGGACAGCCGCGGGTCGCGGCCCTGGGCCGTGGCGGCCACCGGGTTGATGCCCGCGCCGTTGTCGGTGACCGTCACTGTCCCGCCTCCTTCCGCACGACCTGCGCGGCGCCACGGGCGCGCCGCCGGGAGACCGCGTTGTCCGACGCTCCGGTGATCGCCTGGACGATCTCCTCCTGCGTGGCGTCGGCCATGATGAAGTCGCCGGCGTTGCGGCCGAGGCGCAGCACGACCACACGGTCGGCGACGGCCTTCACGTCGGCGAGGTTGTGGCTGATCAGGATGACCCCGAGGCCACGGTCACGCAGCCGCTCGATGAGGTCGAGCACCTGCGCGGTCTGGGCCACGCCCAGCGCCGCGGTCGGCTCGTCGAGCAGCACGATCTTGGGCTCGCCCAGCAGCGACCGGGCGATGGCCACCGACTGCCGCTGCCCACCGGACAGCGACGCCACCGGGATCCGCACGGTGGGGATCCGTACGGACAGGGTGGAGAGCAGCTCGGTCGCCCGCTGCTCCATGACGATCTCGTCCAGGAAGCCGTGGCGCATCGCCTCGTTGCCGAGGAACAGGTTGCCGACCACGTCGAGGTTGTCGCACAGGGCCAGGTCCTGGTACACGGTCGCGATGCCGAGCTCGGTCGCGTCGTGCGGCTTGCCGATGGTGACCGGTTTGCCCTCCCAGAGGATCTGGCCCTCGTCGGCCGGGTTCACCCCCGCGATCACCTTGATCATGGTGGACTTTCCGGCGCCGTTGTCGCCGACGAGGGCCACCACCTCCCCCGGGTACACCTCGAGCGCGACATCCGTGAGCGCCTGCACCGCACCGAAGCGCTTGGAGATGCCCGACAGTGCCAGCACCGGCTCGCGGTTCGCGCGCACACCGGCTGCTGTTCGCGACTCCATGTCACCGCCTCCAATATTCTCTTGGTCCGCGTCGCGCGGTCCCGTGTGCAACCACGGGACCGCGCGACGTTCAGTGCCCGCCTGCCCACCACCGCGCGGCGGGGCACTGTGGCGATCAGGCCCGAAGGCCGTCACCCGGTCAGGGTCGTCAGAGCAGACCAGCGGCCTTGCACGCCTCGGCGTACTCGGCGGTGCAGATCTGGTCGACCTTGTAGAAACCGTCGGCGACGACGGTGTCCTTGATGTTGTCCTTGGTCACGGCCACCGGGGGCAGCAGCACCGAGGGGACGTCGACGGAGCCGTTGTTGGTCGTGGTCGACGCGGCCGAGTACGTCTGGCCGGTCGCCGCGGCGATCGCCATCTCGGCGGCGGCGTTGGCCTCCGGCTTGATGGCCTTGTAGACGGTCATGCCCTGGTCGCCGGTCAGGATCCGCTGGATGGCGGCGAGCTCGGCGTCCTGGCCGGTCACGAACGGGATCTTCGCGAAGCCGGCGCTCTTCATGGCGGCGATGGCGCCACCGGCGGTGCCGTCGTTGGCGGCGTAGACGCCGATGATCTTGTCCTTGCCGAGCTTGGTGATGGCCTGCTCCATCTCCTGCTGGGCCTTGTCGTTCGACCAGTCCGGCGTGTCGTACTCGGCGCCGATGTTGACCTTGCCGTCGAGGACCGAGTGCGCGCCGGCCTTGAAGTCGGCGGCGTTCGGGTCCGTGGGCGAGCCGTTGATCATGACGATCTGGCCGCGCTTCGGGTCGCCGTCCTTGCTGAGCGCGTCGAGCAGGGCCTGGCCCTGGGTGATGCCGACCTGCTTGTTCACGTACGAGACGTAGTACGAGATCGGGCCCTGGGTCAGCCGGTCGTAGGAGATGACCGGGATGTTCGCGTCCTTGGCCTTGGTCACGATGCCGCCGGCGGCCTTGGCGTCGACCGGGTCCAGGATCATGACCTTGACGCCCTGGGTGATCAGCGACTCGGCCTGGGACAGCTGCTTGTCGTGGTTCTGGTCGGCATTCTGGTAGACGACCTCACACTTGGGGCAGAGTTCCTTGATCTTCGCCTCGATGAGGGGCTTGTCGAACGTCTCGTACCGGGTGGTCTTGGTCTCGGGGAGAAGCAGGCCGACCTTGAAACCCTTGTCGACACTGGCGCCGTTGCCGCCACCGGTCGAGCCACCGTCGTCGTTGCCGCAAGCCGCTCCGGTGAGCAGGAGCGCGAGGGCGCCGACGGCGACGAGACCGCGTTTGGCGTTGAACTGCATGCGAGCCTCCTGATAGGCGATAAACCCGTTTTATACCGATTAAACGTGGCATATACGTTGTTCGGGATTGGCGGAGATGGCCGGGCCCGTGGCCATCTCCGGGCTCAGAGTCAAACTCGACAAGGCCTTGTCGTCAAGACTTGAAGACAAGAACCCGCAACCCCACCGTCACTCGTTCGACACACGAACTCATGCCCCAGTTGTACCCTTTTCGCAGCTCAGCACGCCTGTGACGGCGGCCACGCAGAGACTGGGCACGCTCCCAAAACAAGTGCGAAAGCCCTAATCCGGACCTCAACGCCCGCTAACGATTTCGTAACGCGATCGGGCGTTGGGCGTTGCGCATGGGGCGGCGGGTCAGAGGGGGCGGGCGCCGGACTCCGCCGCGCTGGCCAGCATGCGTTCCACGGAGGCGACCGCGCCCAGGGCCGTGGCGCGGGCGCCGAGTTCGGCGGGGACCACCTCGACCGTCGCCGCCGCGCTGGGCAGCGTACGCCGTTGCAGGGACTCGCGGATCGGGTCGAGGAGCAGGTCCTCGGCCTCGGCCAGGTCGCCGCCGACGATGACCCGCTGCGGGTTGAGGACGTTGCACAGCATCGCGGCGACCGTGCCGACCGCCCGACCGGCGTCCGCGACCACCCGGCGGGAGCCGAGGTCGCCGTCGAGGGCCGCCGTGACGAGGGTGTGCAGGGTCGGCGGGCCGTCGGCGCGGCCGGCGGGCAGCAGGTCGAGCAGGTACGGCCCGCCGACCAGGGTCTCCAGGCAGCCGCGGTTGCCGCAGCGGCAGATGCGGCCCTGCTCGTCGACGGTGATGTGCCCGATCTCGCCGGCCAGGCCGGCAGCGCCCGTGAAGATCTCGCCGCGCAGCACCAGGCCGGCGCCGATGGCGTCGGAGAGCTTCAGGTACACCAGGTCGGACACGCCCTGGCCGGCGCCCCAGACCTGCTCACCGAGGGCGGCGGCGTTGGCGTCGTTGTCCACGTGGACCGGGATGTCGAGCCGGTCGCCCAGCTCCGCGGCGATCTCCGCGTCGTGCCAGGCGGGCAGGAGCGCGGGCGCGCCGACCCGGCCGGTGCCCGCCTCGATCGGGCCGGGGGCGGCCACGCCGACGCCGCGCACCGAGGCGCGGTCCACCCGGGCGTGCAGGAGTAGCGTGCTGACCAGCCATTCGGCCCGGCGCAGGCCGCGTTCGACCGACGGGGCGGAATCGTAGGGGATGCTCTCCTCGGACAGGATCCGGTGCTCGTGGTCGCACAGCACGGCGCGCAGCCGGCTGGCCCCGATCTCGACGCCGACCAGCAGGCCCGTGGGCCGCGCCATGGACACGCTCTGCGCCCGGCGGCCGCCGCTCGAGGTGGGCGTGGTGACGAGGGTGCCCGCCTCGCGCAACTCGCGGACGATGTTGGAGACGGTGGCGGCGGACAGCCCCGTGGTGCGGGCGATCTCGGCCTGGGTGAGCGCTCCCGCGGACCGGACCGCGTGGATCACGCGACGCTGGTTCGACTCGCGCAGGGCGGTCTGCGAGCCCGGCGTCTCGACGGTCATCCGGCCTCCCTCCACCCTCTCGCGGCCCAGAGTTTACAAGGCTTGAATACAACGCCCTGAGCGCGGCGCGGAATCCGACCACCGGTCGGACCCGCGCGCGGCCGGGACGCGCCGCACGCCGGCGAACATCATCGCCGGTGCACCCCGGCCGCGTCGACCGGCGCCCGCGCCGGATCGGGCCGGGCGGCCGGACAAGACCGACACACCGGCCGTATCCGGGACGCGGATACGGTGGGAGCCGTGGACATTGACCAGGCACGTGACTTCCTCCGCGAGCACCACCGGGCGGTGCTCGCCACGCGGCGGCCGGACGGGCGGACGCAGTTGTCGCCCGTACTCGTGGGGATTGACGGCGACGGGGACGCGGTGATCAGCACGCGGGAGACGGCGGCGAAGACGCACTACGTGCGGCGGGACCCGCGGGTGAGTCTGTGCGTGACGACGGACGCGTTCTTCGGGCAGTGGGTGCAGGTCGACGGGGAGGCGACCGTGGTGTCGCTGCCGGAGGCGATGGAGCCCCTGGTCCGGTACTACCGGGACCTGAGCGGCGAGCACCCCGACTGGGACGACTACCGGGCGGCGATGGTGCGCGACCGGCGGGTGGTCATCAAAATCCGGCTCTCGTGGGCGGGACCCGACCGGCACGGCTGATCCCAACGGATCCACCTACGCCTATGCTGCGCGGGTGACCGACCTGCGCGCCGATGACCTTCGAACCCTTGCCCGGCAACAGATCCCGGCGGAGGTGTGGGACTTCATCGAGGGCGGCAGCGGGGACGAGCTGACCGTCGCGGCCAACACGGCGGCGTTCGCGGCGGCGCGGCTGCGCCCCCGGGTGATGGTTGACGTCTCCGCCGTCGACACCGGCGTAACGCTGCTAGACGCCCGGCTGGACACACCGGTCGGGCTGGCGCCCACCGCGTACCACCAGCTGGTGCACCCCGACGGGGAGGTCGCCACCGCCGCCGGCGCGGCGAAGGAGAACGCCCTGTTCGTCGTCGCGATGTTCGCCAGCCGCACGCTGGAGGATATCGCGGCGCCCGCCGCCGGCCCGCTGTGGCTGCAGCTGTACTGGCTGCGCGACCGCGACGCGATCGCCCGCCTCGCGCGGCGGGCGGCCGCCGCCGGCTTCGCCGCGCTCGTGCTGGCCGTGGACGCGCCCCGCCTCGGGCGGCGGCTGCGCGACATCCGCAACCGCTTCGCCGTGGACGGTCGCGTTCGGGCGGTCAACCTGGACGCGTCGCTCATGGCCGCGTCGCACGACCGCCAGGCCGGCGCGTCGGCGCTCGCCGCGCACGCGGCGCAGACCTTCGACGCGTCGCTGACCTGGGCGGATCTCGCCTGGTTGCGGGAGCGGTCGCCGCTGCCGGTCGTCCTCAAGGGGATCCTGACCGCGGAGGACGCGGCGGCCGCCGTCGCGCACGGCGCGGCGGCCGTGATCGTCTCCAACCACGGTGGGCGTCAGCTCGACGGCGCGGTGGCCACGCTCGACGCGCTGCCCGAGGTGGTCGAGGCGGTCGACGGGGCGTGCCCGGTGCTGGTGGACGGCGGGGTGCGGTCGGGCCGCGACGCGCTGATCGCCCTCGCTCTGGGCGCGGACGCGGTGCTGCTCGGGCGCCCGACCCTGTGGGCGCTCGCCACCGGCGGGTCCGACGGGGTGGCCGACCTGCTGCGGCACGTGACCGACGACCTGGCGCACGACATGGCGCTGGCCGGGCGCCCGTCGCTGCGCGACGTGGACCGGCGACTGATCCGGGCGGTCACGAACGCGCGGTGACCAGGTAGACGGTGAACCCGGCGAGGAACTCGCCCGCGTGGCGCCGGGCGAGCCAGGCGTGTGCCGCGTCAGCGGTCAGCATGCCGGCCCCGACCGCCCGGGCCACGTTGCGTCGCAGGCCCAGGATCTGCTCGGCCACGGCCGGGTCGCGCAGCACGACGGCGAACGCCTCGACGCTGTCGACGGCGAGCGCGGCCGCCGCCGCCAGGCGGGGCAGCTGACGACCCACGGTGGGGTTGCGGACCCGGCCGGCGACGAACCGGGCGAAGGCGCGGCTGACCTCCACGTCCTCGTCGGCCACGGCGAGGGTGTCCCAGTCGGGCTCGGCCATGCCGAGCAGCCCGCCGCCGCGCAGCACCCGGGCAGCCTGCGCGATCGCGACCGCGGGGTCCTCCACGTGCTGCAGGACCCGGTCGGTGCGGGCCCGGTCGACGCTGCCGGCCGGCAGCGGCAGCGCGTGGGCGTCGCCGGTGCGGACGGCGACGTTCGCCCGGCCGGCCAGGCGGGCGCGGGCGAGGCCGACCATCCCGGGGTCGCGGTCCACGCCGACGACGCTGCCCGTCGCCGTCACCGCGTCCGCGAGCACGGCCAGGTCCGTGCCCGGGCCGCAGCCGATGTCGAGGACGTCGAGCCCCGGCCTCAGGTCCAGCGCGACGGCAAGGCGGGCCTTGTAGGCGCGCCCGGCGTCGGTGCGCGCGGCGGCGTCGAGGTACCCGACCTGGTCCGGCACCTGTGTCGAGAGTGTCATGCCGCCACCTCCGCTTCGCTGCGGCGTCGGCATGGGCTGCTGAGCTGATGATCCGTTCGCTGTCGCTCACTCATGCGCCCAGAACATCAGCCCGATGCGGACGTCGCGTGGGCGGTTCGTGAGGGTCGTGTGAACCACGCGACGAGCTGGGCGGCCGCCTGGTCCTGGGCGGCCCGGCCGGCCTCGAGGTCGCCGGCCATCGCGAAGAAGCCGTGCACCATGCCGTCGTAGCGGGTGAGGGTGACCTCGACGCCGGCCTCGCGCAGCCGGTGGGCGTACGCCTCGGCCTCGTCGCGCAGCGGGTCGTACTCGGCGGTGATGACCAGCGCGGGCGGCAGGCCCGTGAGGTCGGGGGCGCGCAGCGGCGAGGCGAGCGGGTGCTCGCCGTCGGCGGGGTCGGCCAGGTAGTGCGACCAGTACCAGCCGACCGAGGTGCGGTTGAACAGCAGCGGGTCGGTGTTGTCGCGCATCGACTCGGTCTGCGAGCCGTAGTCGGTGTTGGGGTAGACGAGCAACTGCCCGACCAGCCGCGGGCCGCCGCTGCCGGCGGCGAGCAGGGTGACCGCCGCCGCGAGGTTGCCGCCGGCGCTGTCGCCGCCGACCGCGATCCGGTCGGGGTCCGCGCCGATCTCGTCGGCGTGCGCGGCGATCCACTCGACGGCGGCGGCGCAGTCGTGTACGGCGGCCGGGAACTTGGCCTCGGGCGCGAGCCGGTAGCCCACGGCGATCACCTGACACCCGGCGCTCGTCGCGAGGGCCCGGCAGATGCCGTCGGAGGTGTCGAGGTTGCCCAGGGTCCAGCCGCCGCCGAAGAAGTACACGAGGGTGGGCAGGCGGTCTCCGGCCGTCGGCCGGTAGCGGCGGATCGGCACCGGGCCGGCCGGCCCGGGCACGGACCCGTCGAGAACCTCGCGGACCGGCACGGCCGCTCCCCCGCCGGCCTGGATCGACGCGAGGTCGGCGTCGCGCGCCGCGGCGACCGCGAGCGTGTAGAGCGGGGCGACACCGGCGCGCTCGCGCCGGGCGCGCGCCGCCTCGACCTGGGGGTGCAGGGGCATGGCTCCTCCACAGGGGATCGGCTATTGATGCCCGTGATGATAACGACGCGATGAATTACGGTCGAGTTTGTCTCTCACATCTATAGACGTCTATTTAGAAGCAACGTCCTGACGGACGAACCAGGCGTTATGCGTCGCACGGTCTCGACAAACGCCGCCCACAAAAGGCGGTCAGCATGGCGTTGCGCACGAAATCCGGACAGGGCGGATAATTAAATTGATGCTTGCGAGTATTTAAATGATGTTGTTAGGCTGCCGGCGCGTCGAGCGATGACGGGGCGTGTCGGCACGGTGACTCTCCCGTACGACCGCGGACCTCGATGCGATCAACATCCACCTGTTGTTCGCTGGAGGCCGTCATGTCCCCTGCCGGCTGGGTCGACGAGGTGCTGCTCGCCGGCCCCGACGACGCCGTCTGCGTGACGCTGGGCCGCGAGGTCACGCGCGCCCGGTTGCGCGCGCTCGTCGCCGAACGTCAGGAGGCGCTGCACGCCGCCGGGCTGCGCGCGGGCGGGACCGTCGCGCTGCGCGTGCCGCCGTCGCTCGCGTTCGTCGCGAACCTCCTCGCGGCGTGGCGCATCGGCGCGCAGGCCTCCCTGCTCGACCACCGGCTCACGCCGTACGAGGTGGACAACGCGCTGGCCCGGCTCGCCCCGCAGGTCGTGGTCGCCGGTCAGGCGCCCGCCGGCGCGCTGCGCGGCTACGCGGAGGTGACCGAGGCCGTCACCGCCCACCCCGGCGCGCCCGCCGCCACGGCGCACGCGCTCATCCAGCTCAGCTCCGGCTCGACCGGACCGTCCAAGGTGATCGGGCGCACGGCGGAGAGCCTCATAGCCGAACTCGACCGGTACACCCGCATCGACGGCGTGCCGCGACCCGGCGAGCGGATCGTGTCGCTCGCCTCCATGGTGCACGTGCTCGGCCTCGTCGGCGGGCTGCTCCACGGCCTGCACGTGGGCGCCGAGTTCGTGGTGCCCGAGCGGCTCACCGTGGACGCCATCGGGGACGCGATCGCCGCGAAGCCGACGCCGGCCACCGTGCTGGGCGTGCCGTTCCACATCGAGCTGCTCGCCAGCGTGGGCACGGCGCCCGTACTTCCGCAGTTGATCGGGATGACCACGGGCGGCGAGCTGGTCCGCGCCGAGGTGCACGAACGGTTCGTCGAGAGGTACGCCACGCGGCTCGGGAACATGTACGGGATGACCGAGGTCGGGGTCATCGCGACCGACCTGTTCGCCCGCCACCGCCCCGAGCTGACCCCCGCGCCGGGGCTGCGGGTGACCGAGGTCGGCGGCGAGCTGCGCGTCGCGCTGCCCGAGTCGCCCTACGTCGGCGACACCGGCCCGGACCGGTTCGTCGACGGCTGGCTGCACACCCGCGACGCGGGCGTCGTCGACCCGGCGACGGGTCGCTTCCGGGTGCTCGGCCGGCTCGACTCGCAGGTCTCCGTCGGCGGCCTGAAGGTCGACCTCACCGAGGTGGAGCACACCCTCGCGGCGCTGCCCGAGGTGGCCAGCGCGGTCGTGCTGCACGACGGCGCCATCGAGGCGTACGTGCTGCCCGCCGACCCGGCCGCCGACCGCGAAAGGACGGCGGAGGCGATCCGGGCCCGGCTGGCCGAGCGGCTCGCGCCCTACAAGCGCCCGCGCGTCCTGCACGTCGTCGACGAGCTGCCGCGGACCGCCACCGGAAAGCTCGTCCGCGACCGCGCGGCGCTGCGAACCGCGGTCCCGGCGCCGGCGGTGTCCTGACCGCCGGCCGCCGACGAACCCCTCCCGCTCCGGGTGCCCGCCGGCGGTGCCCGCGATCCGTCACGCCCCCACAACGAAAGGGAACACCACCATGAGCAGCGAGATCTCCACCTTCGTCGTCGAGTCGCTCAAAGAGATGAACTACGACGTCGAGGGCATCACCGAGACGACGACGCTGGGCCCGGCCGGCGCCGACCTCGAGTCGCTCGCGCTCGCCGAGCTGACCGTCCGCGTGGAGGACCGCTTCGGCGTCACGTTCTCCGAGGACGAGGCCGAGGAGCTCGCGGGCATGACCGTGGGCGAGTTCGCGGCCGCGGTGGCCGCCCGCGCCAACCTGCTCACGGCCCCCGGCGAGTGAGGCCGGCGCACATGCCCGCACTACCCGACCGGGCCGACCTCGTCACCATGCTGGCCGGCTTCGGCGACCGGCGGCCCGAGGCCGTCACCGAGGAGCTGGACTCGTTGGAGCTGGCCTGGCTGGTGCACCAGGTCGAGCAGCGTTACGCCGTCCGGCTCGACCTGGACGACGAGGCGCTGCTGCGGATGGTGACCATCACCGACGCGCTGACCGTGTTCCGGGACGCGCTCGCGCAAGACGAGCCGCGTCATGCCTGACCGCACACCGCCGGCCGCGGTGACCGGGGTCGCCGCGGTCACGGCGCTCGGCCCGGACGCCGACGCGCTGCTGGCCGCCGCGCTGGCGGGGACGTCCGCGTTCGCTCCGGTGGAGCGCTTCGACGTGAGCGGCCGCCGCACGACGGTGGCCGCCAC
>NZ_BAAALT010000229.1:0-14824 GCF_039528515.1 Luedemannella flava | reverse complement strand
CCGCGGCCGCCACCGCGCCCGCCGCGACCATCAGGCCCGCGACCAGGGACCGGCCCATCCGCCGCGTGCCCAGCAGCGCGCCCGCCCCGGCCAGCGCCACCAGCGCGAACGCCGGGATGACCGGGGCCAGGGCGGAGCCGGTGCGCAGGACCTCGTCGGGCGGCAACGGGGACGGCCGCTCGACCGCCTCGACCGCCCAGATCCGGGTGGCGGCCAGCAGCGCGAGCGCCGCGGCGCCCGTACTCCCCGTGACCGCCACCGCGAGCGCCCGCCGCGCCGCGGGCGTCGCAGGTCCCGCTGCTCGCGTCATCGCGTGGGGCGCAGGGTCTCGGCGGCGGCCAGGGCGGCCAGAACGGCGGCGGCCTTGTTGCGGGTCTCCTGCTCCTCGGCCGCCGGGTCGGAGTCGGCGACGATGCCGCCGCCGGCCTGCACGTAGGCGACGCCGTCGCGCATCAGGGCGGTCCGGATCGCGATAGCGGTGTCCAGGTCCCCGCCGAAGCCGAAGTAGCCCACGATGCCGCCGTAGAGGCCGCGCCGGGTGGGCTCCAGCTCCTCGATGATCTCCATGGCCCGCACCTTGGGCGCACCGCTGAGCGTGCCGGCCGGGAACGTCGCGACCAGCGCGTCGAACGCCGTGTGCTCGTCGCGCAGCTCGCCGACGACGGTGGACACGATGTGCATGACGTGGCTGTACCGCTCGATGGTGGCGAACTCGGGCACCTCCACCGAGCCCGGCTTGCAGACCCGGCCCAGGTCGTTGCGACCCAGGTCGACGAGCATGACGTGCTCGGCGCGCTCCTTCGGGTCGGCCAGCAGGTCCCCCGCGAGCCGGGCGTCCTCCTCCGGGGTGTCCCCGCGCCAGCGGGTGCCCGCGATCGGGTGGAGCAGGGCCCGCCGACCGGTAACTTTCAGGTGCGCCTCGGGCGAGGAGCCCACGATGTCGAACCCGTCAAACCGCAGGAAGTACATGTAAGGGGACGGGTTGGTGCTGCGCAGCACGCGGTAGACGTCCAGCGGGTCCGCGTCCGTCGGGCGCTCGAACCGCTGCGCCACCACGATCTGGAAGCACTCGCCGTCGCGGATGGCCTCCTTCGCCGAGTCCACCGCCTTCTGGTGCAACCCGTCGGGGGTACGCGAGACGATCCGGCCGATGCCGGGGTGCTCGACCGTGGAGACCATCGGCGGGGTCGGCCGCGACAGGGCCGACGTCATCGAGTCCAGCCGGCCGATCGCGTGGTGGTAGGCGGCGGCGACCGCCGCGTCGTCGGCGCCCTCCGGCAGGATCGCGTTGGCGACCAGCACGGCCGAGCCCGCGAAGTGGTCGAGCACCACCAGGTCCGTCGCCAGGATCATGCCCAGCTCGGGCACGTTCAGGTCGTCATCGGCCAGCGCGGGCAGGCGCTCGAACCGACGCACGATGTCGTACGACAGGAAGCCCACCAGGCCGCCGGTGAGCGGGGGCAGCGCCTCGCCCACGTCCGGCAGCTCGCCGGAGAGCGCCGCGACGGTGGCCCGCAGCACCTCGACGGGGTCGCCCTCGGTCGGCACGCCGGCCGGCGGGGTGCCCAGCCAGACCGCCCGGCCGTCGCGCTCGGTGAGCGTGGCGGTGCTGCGCACACCCACGAACGAGTACCGCGACCAGGCCGTGCCGCCCGACGCCGAGCCGTGCTCGGCCGACTCGAGCAGGAAGGTGCCCGGGCCGCCGGCCAGCTTGCGGTAGACCCCGACCGGGGTCTCGCCGTCGGCCAGCAGCCGCCGGGTCACCGGCACCACGCGGTGCGCGCGGGCCAGTTCGCGGAAGGTCTTCTCGTCCGGGGTGACGACGCCGGTGGTCACAGTTCCGCCTCTTTCTCCGCCAGCAGTTCATCCGTGAAACAGGTGCGGGTCCCCGTGTGGCACGCCGGGCCGACCTGGTCCACCCGGACGAGCAGCGTGTCGCCGTCGCAGTCCAACGACACCGACTTCACGTACTGATGGTGCCCCGAGGTCTCGCCCTTGATCCAGTATTCTTCCCGGCTGCGCGACCAGTAGGTCGCCCGCCGCGTGGTGAGCGTACGCCGGAGGGCCTCGTCGTCCATCCACGCCAGCATGAGGACCTCACCACTGTCGTACTGCTGGACCACGGCGGGCACGAGCCCCGCCGGGCCACGCGTCAACCGGGCGGCGAGATCGGGATCAAGGGCGGTCATGCCACCCGATTCTTCCCTATCCGCATCGGGCCCCAAAGCCGCGTCCCATCACGGCATTTTCGGGGGATCTCAGGGTGGCCGAGCAGGGGTACGGTGATGCTGCGTCGCCGCGTCCACCCGTTCACGGCGCGCAATCAGGCCCACACCTTCAGTTGGTAGCGCCGGCGATCCCCGCCGGTTGTCCCGTGCTGCCGGCTGCGCGTCGCGGCCTCGCTCCAGCAGGCAACCAAGCATGAGTGCGCGGCGGCCGCACCCCGTCGCGCCAGGGGACGGAGGATCAGCATGCACGAACACGAATCCGCGTGGGGCCCGCCGGCAACGCACGACCCGCGGATCATCGCGCCCAGGCCGCCCTTCGACGACACGGCCATCCTGCCGGTCGTCACGGACGCCATGGTCGCGGCCGCCGACAGCGCCACCGACACGGTCGCCGCCCCGGCAGTGGAGACCGTCGAGGTTTCGGCTGCGGAGACCGTCGGCGAGGCGACCGTGGACGAGGCCGTGGGCGACGCCGGCGACGCGTCGTTCGGCGAAGCCGCGCCCGACGAGGAGCCGGTCGACGCCTCGGCCGTGGCCGCGGACGCGCCGGACGCGGACGCCGTGATCGACGCGGAGGTCGAGGCGCCCGGCGCCGAGCCCGTGATCGACGTCGAGCCGGTCGAGACCGAGACCGTCACGGACACCGACGCGGAGGCCAGCGACGCTGTGCCGGTGACCGAGGAGCCGGCGCAGGCCGTGCTCGACGCCGAGGTCCCGGTGACCGAGGAGCCCGTCGCCGCGGAGGTGACGACCTTCTCCCCGTGGTCCTCCGCCCCCGCGGAGCCCGCCGACGAGCCGGTCGACGCCGTGGTCGTCGACGAGGAACTGGCTGCGGCGCTCGCCGAGGAGGAGCCGGCCGAGGAGGCCGCAGACGCCACGTACGACGCCGAGCCGGTCGCGGTCGACGCCGAGCCGGTGGCGGACGATGTCGTGGAGGTCGACGAGCCGGTCGTGATCGACGACCTCGTGGACGCCGACGGAGCCGACACGGACGACGTGGTGGACCTCGACGCGGTGGCCGAGGCCGACGACGAGCTCGCGGCCGAGGAGGCTGACGAGGGCGTCGAGGAGCCGGTCGCGGCGGAGGAGTCCGCGACCGTCGTCGACGAGCAGGCCAGCTCCGAACCCGACGCAGCGGACACCGAGGCCGAGCCGACGGCGGAAGCCCCGGTCGAGTGGGCGGACGCCCCCGTCCTCGACGAGCCGGTCGACGTCGTGGCGGACCCGGACGAGGCGCCGGCGCAGGACGACGTGGTCGCCGGGGGCGACGCCCTCGCCGAGGACGTCACCGTCGTGGACGAAGCCCCGGCGACCGACGCGGATCCGGAAGCGGAAACCGAGCCCGTAGCCGACGCGGCACCGCCGGCCGAGCCCGAGACGGAGTCCGCGGCCGAGGCGGAGCCCGAGGCGGAGTTCGCGGCCGACGCGGAGCCGGTCGCCGAGGCGCCAGAAGCTGCGGAGGCCACGGACGCGGAGGCGGCGTTCGACGCAGAGCCCGTGGCGGACGCTGAGCCCGTGGCGGACGCTGAGCCCGNGACGCTGAGCCCGTGGCGGACGCTGAGCCCGTGGCGGACGCTGAGCCCGTGGCGGACGCTGAGCCCGTGGCGGACGCTGAGCCCGTGGCGGACGGTGACGCCGCCGCGGAGCCGCTGACCGACTTCGAGCCGGTGGCCGAGGAAGAGCCCGCGATCGACGCTGCGGCGACGGAGTCGCAGGTCGTGGACGAGCCGTCAGCCGAAGGGGAACCCGCGGCAGAGCCGGAGTTCGGGGACGAGCCCGCGGCCGAGGCTGACGCCGAGGCGGCGCCGGAGTTTGCTGCCGAAGCGGAGCCTGAGGTGGAAGCCGAACCCGTGAGGGAGTTCGACGCCGAGCCGGTGGCCGGGGCAGAGCCCGAGGCCGCGGACGATTTCGGGACCGAGCCGGTCGCCGAGGCAGAGCCCGAGGCCGCGGACGAACTCGAGACCGAGCCGGTCGCCGAGGCTGAGTTCGGGGCCGAGCCGGTGGCCGAGACGGCGCCACTGGTCGAGGCTGCGGCCGATGCCGAGCCACTGGCCGAGGTGGCGGCGGAGGCTGGGGCGTCGGTCGACGACGTGGACTCCGAGGTCGCGGACGAGCCCGTGGCCGAGGCGGAGCCGGCGGCCGAGGAGTCGGGCGTCGACGTCGCCGCGCTCGCGGGCGTCGCGGCCGCGGCCGTGCCGGCCGTGGTGGCTATCGGGTCCACCAACGACGTTCAGGAGGCCCCGCCTGCGGGTCTGCCCGCGGTGGCGTCGCAGGTCGACGCGACCGTCCTGCCGTTCACGGTGTGGACGCCGGAGGCCGCGGCCGTCGTGCGTGACCGGATGCTGCAGTTGCAGGCCGACTTCTTCGACGACCCGGCCGCCGCCGTGCGGGACGCGGAGGGCGTGGTCAACGACGCCGCGCACGCGCTGCTGCAGTACCTGACCGGCCAGTCCCTGGACCTCAGCGACTGGCGCCGTGACGCGACCCCCGACACCGAGCAGCTGCGCCAGGCGATGCGCCGCTACCGGGAATACCTGGACAAAATCCTCTCCCTCTGACGCAACGCATTGAATCTTGGGGCTAAAACGTAGCTGTCACTACGTTTTAGCCCCAAGATCGTCAGCAGCGTGGATGGAAGCGCGCGGGCATTTCGAACACGGCGTGGCGTCAAGGTCACCCCGCCACAGCGCGGTTTTGTACCTCGAACGCCGATCACCCCCGCCAACCACCCGCCATGATCAACATCCCGGGCCGCAACCCGCGCATACCGGACACCCCACCGCCTCGAACGAAACAAGGAAGCGGTCGTGCGCCGCGGAAGGGCGCCGGACTGTCGCACCGTCACCCGGACTAGTTACGGCGGGTGGACCTGGCCTTCGCCGGGGACTTGCCCTCGGCGGAGGACGACTTCTTCTTGTCGGAGGACTCGGTGCGCTTCGTCGCCTGGGAGTTGCCGGACGCGTGCCCGGCCGGGCGGGTCTTCGCCGAGGAGTGCGCGGTGGTCGACATCGCCGGCCGGCCCTTCGACCGCCCCTTCGCGGACCTGGGCCCCTGGCTATGGGCCCGCTTCTCAGCGCCCTTTGCGTGGCCGCGACCGAGGCGGCCGGTGGACGCGCGAGCGTCCTCCGCGACGACAGCGCCGGGAACAATCGGCCCGGCCACCGCTGCCGCACGCCCCGGACCAGAGCCGCGACCCGGTGTCGACGTGCCCAGGGACGGAGCGTCGTCCGTCGCGGGGACAACCGACCCGGCCGCCGGCGCCGACGATCCCGTCGCGGGCAGCGAAACGGCGTCGCGCACGGCGGGGACCGGGACATGCGGGATCCGGCGGACCACCGGCGCGACCTTCTCGACCGTCCGGGTCACCACCGTCGTGGTGATCTCCGCGACCGTGTGCGCCGCGGCCTGCCCGACGTTGGTGCCGAAGACCAGGCCGAGCACGACCATGACGACCACCATCGCGCCGGGCCCGAAGCTGAACTGGTGCGCGCGGTTCAACATGCCGGTGACGACCGACCGCAGCGCGGTGCGGTCCGCGCGTGGCAGCGCCGCGATGTCGGCGGCCAGGACGTTCACGCTGCTCTGCTCGGCGAGCGGGTCCTGGTGACTGGCCGGGTGCGCGGACGCGATGAGCGCGGCGCGGTTGACGGCCGCCGGCCCGGCCAGGCCGTCCGCGGGCGCCACGGTGGGACCGACGGGCCGTTGCCCGGGCAGTCGGCGGAGTGCACCCAGCGCCATGCCGGACCGGATCGCCAGCGCGGACCGGGACACCCCGAACTCCGCGACGTTGACGTTCGGCCCCGCGCTCACGACCTGCTTCCGACTGCTCATAGCGAAGGGAGGCTAGCCTAAATACAAGACTGTTCACTATTAGTCGTGACATGCGCTACATCAGTAGCTTGCACCATTTTTCACGGAGACCACGGCCGGTCCCACCAGACCACACCAGCCAAAGCCGTTGCGCAACTCATCCAACCGCTCGTACCGTGAAGTTCAACGCTTGTTGAATTATGTCGCACCACGTGACGACCCGGAGGAATCCATGGAGACCGCGATCGAGGTCAGCGACCTCGTCATCGCCCGCGGGAAACGGCGAGTCCTGCACGGCCTGAGCTGCGCCATCCCGCGCGGCAGCATCACCGGCCTGCTCGGCCCCAGCGGCAGCGGCAAGACCACCCTCATGCGCGCGATCGTCGGCGTGCAGAAGGTGGAGTCCGGCACGGTGACCGTCTTCGGTGAGCCCGCCGGCAACGCCGCGCTGCGCGCCCGGGTGGGCTACCTGACCCAGGCGCCGAGCGTCTACGCCGACCTCACCGTCCGGGAGAACGCCCGCTACTTCGCCTCGCTCTACGCCGACGCCACGAAGGCCGACGCCGACGACGCGGTCGAGAAGGTGGGCCTGGCCGACGCCGCCGGCCAGCTCGTGAGCACGTTGTCGGGCGGCCAGCGCGCCCGCGCCTCGCTGGCCTGCGCGATCCTGGGCAAGCCCGACCTGCTCATCCTCGACGAGCCGACCGTCGGGCAGGACCCGGTGCTGCGCGACGAGCTGTGGCAGCACTTCCGCGACCTGTGTGACGCGGGCGCGACGATCCTCGTGTCCAGCCACGTCATGGACGAGGCCGGCCGCTGCGACCGGCTGCTGCTCATCCGCGACGGCGGGCTCATCGCCGACAGCACGCCGGACGAGGTGCGCGCCGCCGCCGGCACCGACGACCTCGACCGGGCGTTCCTCAACCTCATCCGGGCGCAGGCCCAGTCGCCCGCGGAGGTGGCCTGATGTCGCCGCGCATCCTCGCCAGCACCACGAAGCGCATCCTCGCCCAGCTGCGCCATGACCACCGCACCGTCGGCCTGCTCGTGGTCGTGCCGGTGCTGCTGCTGACACTTATCTACTTCATGTTCGAAAACCAGCCGACGCCGCCCGGTCAGCCGTCCACGTTCGACCGCATCGGTCTGATCATGCTGGGCGTCTTCCCGTTCACGATCATGTTCCTCATCACGAGCATCGCGATGCTGCGCGAGCGCACGACCGGCACGCTGGAGCGCCTGCTCACCACGCCGCTGGGCAAGCTGGACCTGCTGTTCGGCTACGGCATCGCGTTCGGCCTGGCCGCGGCGATCCAGGCGTCGGTCGCGGCCGGCGTGGCGTACTGGCTCTACGGGTTGGACACCGCGGGCGGCACCGGGCTGGTCGTGCTCATCGCGGTGGCGAACGCGGTGCTCGGCGTCGCGCTCGGCCTGCTGTGCAGCGCGTTCGCCCGCACCGAGTTCCAGGCCGTGCAGTTCATGCCCATCGTGGTGCTGCCGCAGCTGCTGCTGTGCGGGCTGTTCGTGGCCCGCGACCAGATGGCGGGCTGGCTGCAGGCGTTGAGCAACGTGATGCCGATGACCTACGCGGTGGAGGCGCTGCAGGAGGTGGGCGCGCATCCCGAGGCAACCGCCACCATGTGGAAGGATCTCGCCATCGTGCTGGGCTGTGTCGTGCTCGCGCTCGTCCTCGCGGCCGCGACGCTGCGCCGGCGCACCGCCTGAGGCCACGACCGGGCCGCGGTCAGCCGCGGCCCGGTCGTCGGTCCAGGCCGTCAAGGGGGGAGTACGCGACATGGCGCGCGGTCGCCGACCGGGCCACCAGGACACCCGCGAGTCGGTCCTCACCGCGGCCCGGGAGGTGTTCGCGGACAAGGGCTACGACGGCGCGTCGGTGCGCGCCATCGCCGCCGCGGCCGGCGTCGACCCGTCCCTGATCCACCACTACTTCGGCACGAAGGAACAGCTCTTCCTCGCCGCCATGCAGGCGCCGATCAACCCCGCCGAACTCATTCCCCGGATCCTCACCGGCGACCGTGAGCACATGGGCGAGCGGCTGGTCCGCACCCTGCTGCACGTGTGGGACTCCCCCGCCGGCGGCGCGGCGGCGGCGATGGTGCGCAGCGCGGTCACCAACGACATGATGGCGAGGATGCTGCGCGAGTTCGTGGTCAAGCGCCTCATCCGGCGCGTACTGGCCGATGTGGTCAGTGACCCCGCCGAGGCGGCCACCCGGGGCACCCTGGTGGCCAGCCAGATCGCCGGCCTGATCATGATCCGTTATCTGATCAGGGTGGAGCCGCTGGCCAGCGCGCCGCCGGAGGAGATCGTCGCGATGGTCGCCCCCACGATCCAGCGGTACCTGGTCGGCGACCTGACCGCCTGATCAGTCACGCCGCCGGTGGCAGCCGAACAGCACGGGGTGCAGCAGGTCGACGAGGTCGCAGCGGCGGCAGGCCGGCGGCGGCCGCCATCCGCCGCACGAACGCGCCGACCTCCGGGCCGTGCTGGTCGTCGAGGTCGGCGAGCAGGTCGGCCTCGAACCGGGCGAGCGGGTCGGGGTCCGCAGCCAGGTACTCCATCAGGTCGAGCTCGTGGGTGCGTCGGCCGCGCCGCAGGCGCACCTCGGCGACCTCCAGCCGGTACAGGTCGTGGCCGCAGCCGACGTCGAGCAGGTCGCCGAGCGGGTTGGTCTCGGCGAACTCGCACGCCGCCTCCCGGGCGGCGGCGCCGTGCAGCGCGGTGACCCAGCCGCTGACCCAGACCCGGCCGAGGACGGGCGCGCCGGCCACCGGCGGCTCGTCGACGACGGCGAGCACGGCCGCCACGTCGCCGTCGCCGCCGGGCATTGTCCCGGCGATCGCCCCGCCGACGGGGACGAGCAGGAGCGGCTGGCCGCCGCAGTCGGTCGCGTACGCGATCGGCAGCGGGCCGGGGCCGCAGGCGACCTGCAGCGTGGCCGGCAGGTGCCCGGCGGCGAGGGTACGCGCGATCTCGGCGGTGGTGCGCATCTCCCGCGCCCTCGGCATGCCGCTCACCCCCACGGCCGTGGCGTGCTTCGAGCGCCGCCCGTACCCGCCCGGCGAGCACGGCCGCGCCCGCCGCAAGACCTCGAACTACCAGTCCGCCTCCTGGAGAAGCAGCGCCTGCGCCACCAGTACGACGTGAGCGAGCGCCAGCTGCGCCGCACCTTCGCCGACGCGCTGCGCGGCGAGGGCAAGACCGGCGAGAACCTCGTCGTCCTGCTGGAGCGGGGGCTCGACGCGACCGTGCTGCGCGCCGGCCTGGCCCGCACCATCTACCAGGCGCGCCAACTGGTGACGCACGGCCACCTGCGGGTGGACGGCGCCAAGGTCGACCGACCGTCCTATCGGCTGCGGCCCGACCAGGTGATCACGGTGAAGGACACCGCCGGGCGAAGGCCCCGTTCCAGCTCGCCGCGGCGGGCGCGCACGCGCCGGCCACCGGCGCGCCTTATCTGAGCGTCTCGCTGGCCGATCTGACCGTGCGGGTACTCCGCGCGCCCGTGCGGGCGGAAGTTCCGGTGCTGTGCGACGAACAGCTGGTGGTGGAGTTTTACTCGCGTTAGTGCCGAACGGCTCTGGCGTCTCATCCGTCCCACCGGCATCCTGTATACAGACGTCCGAGCACTCGGCAACGCGGCCAATGGGCGCTACCCTCCTAGCGGACAACCGCCGGCACGATCGGCGGCTCCGATTAGCCGAATGGACGAGGTGATGGTGACGCAGGGCGGTCGCACGCACGCCAGATCCGGTCGCGGCTGGCGGGGCCTGCTCGGCGGTCACCGGACCCGGCCGACGCCCGCGCCGGCACCGCCCGCCTGGGCCGCCGCCGTCGACCTGACCGCCCTGGCCGCGTTCGGCGCCCGTGACCTGCGCGGCGACAACCCGTTCAGCGCCGAGGTGCTCGGTCCGCTGGCGCCCCTACGGCAGGCGATCGCCGAGCACCGCGGCACGCTGGAAGAGTCCGCGCTCATCGACGCCCTGGCCGCGGCCGCCCGGACGACCGCGTGGACGGCCGTCGGCGTGTGGCGCTTCGTGGCGTACTTCGCCCCCGGGCCGTGGCGGCACGACCGCCGGCTCCAGGAGTCCTTCCTCGCCGGCCTGCGCGTCGTCGCGGCCGACCTCGGCCCGTCGCGCTACCACGCGGACGAGGTCGAGGAGCGCCTGATCCGGGCGGCGGAGCCGACCGGCGGGCCGCTGTGGGTGGTGCTGCGCCGCGCCGGCGACACCGGCACGGGCCCCGACGCCTCGCCCGGCCCCGACATCGCGGTCGGCGACCGCCACCTCATCGCCACGTTCGGCGGCAACGAGCTGCTCGGCGCGCGCGTCGCCGACAACGGGTACGTGGCGATCCTCGCCCGCCGCCGGGGCACCTACGACCGGCGGGTCAGCGACGAGGAGTTCGCCTCGGCCGACACCTGGGTCGGGCTGCTCATCGCCGTGGGCCGCAAGATCGGCCAGCCCGGCCCGACGATGTGGGTGAGCGACGCCCTCGCCCCGTACGTGACCCGGGTCATGCCCGACTGGTGGCTGGAGCGCTGACCCCTCAGCGCGTCTGCGCCAGCCAGGCCGCGTAGAGCCGGCCGTACACGGACTCCGGCTCGGCGACCAGGTCGTCGTGGTGGCCGCGCTGCGCCACCCGGCCCGCGTCGAAGACGATCACCTCGTCGGCGGCCCGCGCCGTGGAGAGCCGGTGCGCGATGGTGACGGTCGTCCGGCCGCGGGTGACCGCGTCGAGCGTGCGCTGCAACCGCACCTCGGTCGCCGGGTCGACGGCGCTGGTCGCCTCGTCCAGCACCAGCAGGTCCGGGTCCGCCAGGTACGCCCTGGCCAGCGCCACGAGCTGGCGCTCACCCACGGACAGCGCCTCGCCGCGCTCCCCCACGTTCGTGTCCAGCCCGGCGGGCAGCCCCGCCACCCAGTCGGCCAGGCCCAGCTCGGCGAAGCACGCGGTGATCGCGTCATCACCGGCGTCGGGGCGGGCGAGGCGCACGTTCGCCGCGACCGTGCCGTCGAAGAGGAATCCGTCCTGCGGCACGAGCACGACCCGCGAGCGCAGGGAGGCGAACGTCGCCCGGGTCAACGGCACCCCCGACAGCAGCACCGCACCGTGCGTCGGGTCCATGAGCCGGGTGAGCAGCTTGGCGAAGGTGCTCTTGCCGCTGCCGGTCTCGCCCACGACGGCCACCGTGCGACGCGCCGGCACGCTCAGGTCGACGGCGCTGAGCACCTCGGGCCCGCCCGGGTACGCGAAGTGCACGCGGTCGAACGTCACCGAGAGCGCCCCGGCGGGCAGCGGCACGCCGTCGTCGCCCGGGTCGGCCACGTCGGGCCGCTCGTCGAGCACGTCGAGGACGCGCCGCCAGCCGGCGATCGCGTTCTGCGCCTCGTTGAGCACCTCGGTGGCGATCTGTACGGGCTGCACGAACAGCGTCACCAGGAACAGGAAGGCGGTGAGCTGGCCGACCGTGAGCCCGCCGCCGACGCCCAGGTGCACGCCGACGACGACCACGCCGGCGGTGGCCAGCCCGGCCGCCACCTCGCCGGACGAGAAGCTGGTGACGCTGGTCGTCAGGGCGCGTATCTGCGAGCGCCGGTGGGCGACCACGGCCGTGTCGAGCCGCTCGCCGGTGCGCTCGCCCACCCCGTACGCCCGGATGACCTCGGCGCCGACGACGCTCTCGCTGATCGCGGCGAGCAGCGTGCCGACCCGCTCCCGGACCTGGCCGTAGGCGGTGGCGAGGCGCGGCTGGAAGCGCCACACCACGACGGCGGCCGGCACGAAGGCGCCGAGCACCACGAGCGTGAGCTGCCAGGAGTAGACGAACATGACGGCGGTGGTGACGAGGATCTGGCCGACGCTGACCAGCAGGATCACGCCGCCCCACTGGAGGAACTGGGTGATCTGGTCGACGTCGCCGGTCACCCGCGACACCAGCGACCCGCGCCGCTGCGTCTGCTGGTGCAGCATCGACAGGTCGTGCACGTGCCGGAACGTGCGGGTGCGCAGCTCGGCCAGCGCGGTCTCGGAGACGGTGAACAGCCGGCGCAGCATCAGGTAGGAACAGGTCGTGGTCGCGGCGAGCACCGCGACGGTCAGGGCCGCGACGACCGCGACCACCCGCAGGTCCGGGCCGCCAGGCGCGCGCAGGCCGCGGTCGATGCCCTGTTGAACCGCGACGGGTACGGCCACCCGGCCGACCATCGCGAGCACAGCGAGGCCGAGGGTGCCGGCGAGACCGGTGCGCAGCCGCGGCGACAGCGCGAGCCCGCGCCGCAGCGTCGTCAGCGTGCTCTCGGCGGGCGTCGCATCGACTGCCTGACCGGGAGGGGCGGGCCGCCGGGCGCGGCCCGTCGCCGGAGCCTGCGTGGTAGTGGTGCTCACGAAAAAGTCTCCTCCGCGTCCAGAACCAGGTCGGCGTCGTCGAAGGCGTGCTCGCGCTCGCGGTCGGCGTCGGCGCGCTCGTACGCGGTGACCAGCGCGGCGTAGCCGGGGACGGTGGCGAGCAGCACCTCGTGCGGGCCCTGGGCGAGCACCCGGCCCCGGTCGAGGAAGATGACCTCGTCGGCGAGCGCGATGGTGGCCCGCCGGTAGGCCACCACCAGGATGGAGGTCTCCCCCGCCCGGTCGCGCAGGCCGGCGAGCATGGCCGCCTCGACCCGGGGGTCCACGGCGCTGGTGGCGTCGTCCAGGATGACCAGCCGCGGGTCGGCGGCGAGCGCGCGGGCCAGCGCGAGGCGCTGCCGCTGGCCGCCGGACAGGGTCGCGCCCCGCTCGCCGACGGTCGTGTCGAGACTGTCCGGCAGCGCGGCGACGAAGCCGTCCGCCCGGGCCAGGCGCAGCGCGGCCCACACGGCCGCGTCGTCGACGCCGTCGCGGCCGAGGTCGACGTTGCCGCGCACGGTGTCGTCGAAGACGAACGGCACCTGCGGCACGAGCGCCACCGTGCTCGCGAGCGCGGCGTGGCTGAGCTCGCGCAGCGGCACGCCGTCGAGGCGCACGCGGCCGGCGGCGGGCTCGACGAGGCCCGCGGCCAGCGCGGCGATCGTGGACTTGCCCGAGCCGGTCGGCCCGACCAGCGCGATCGTGCGCCCGGCCGGCACCTCGAACGTCACGTCGGTGAGGATCGGCTGCTCCGGCTCGTACCCGAAGCAGACGCCCTCGAACCGCAGCGCCGCACCGCCCCGCGTGGCCGGCAGCGCGCGGACGCCATAGGTCGTCTCGCCCTCAGCCCGCAGCACGCGCTGCACCCGCTCCCACCCGACCACGCTGCGCGGCAGCTCGGCCAGCACCCAGCCGATCGCGCGCACGGGGAAGGCGAGGACGGTGAACAGGAACGCGACGCTGACCACCTCGGGCACGGTGACCGCGCCCCGGTCGAGGCGGACCGCGCCGACGAGGAGCACGCCCACGGTGCCCAGGCTGGGCAGCGTCTCCATGAGCGGATCGAACAGGCCGCGCACGCGGCCCACGCTGATCATCGCGTCGCGCAGCTCGTCGGCCGCGCGGCCGAACCGTTCGGTCTCCGACGCCTCGCGGCCCATGGTCTTGACGACCACCGCGCCGTCGAAGCTCTCGTGCGCGATGGCGCTCACGGTGCCGCGCAGCGCCTGGGCGTGCGCCACGCGCGGGGCGACCGTGCGGGAGTAGACGACGTTGATGGCGAACAGGGTGGGGAACACCGCGATCCCGACCAGCGCGAACGTCCAGTCGATGAGGAACAGCGAGGCGATCGCCGCCACCAGCATGCCGATCGTGCCGACCGCGAACGGCAGCGGCGCGATGGGGAAGAACACGGCCTCGACGTCGGAGTTGGCGTTCGCGAGCAGGGTGCCCGTCGGGTTGCGGCGGTGCCAGGACAGGGGCAGCGTCAGGTACCGGCGGGCGACCCGGCGGCGGAACGTCGCCTGCAGCCGGAACTGCATGGCGCCCGCGCCGAGGCGCCGGCCGAAGATGCCGAGCACCTTGCCCAGCGAGATGGCCAGGATCGCCGCGGCGCCGGCGGCGAGCGCGCCGGGAGCGGCCTGCCCGCGGTCGAACGCCGGCACCACCACCTCCCCCACCACGGCGCCGACCACGAACGCGCTGCCGACCGTGAGCAGCCCGAACAGCAGGCTGCCCGCCACCCCGACGACGAACGTCCGAGGCTCCTCGCGGATGGACCGGCCCAGCACCCACAGTCCGTCGCGCATCACGCGCCCCGGTTTCGTGGTCGGCGTCGTCACTGGCTCTCCCCTTCCGACCCCTTACCGTCTCACAGCGTCGCGGCGGCGGCGGGGTTGACCTCGGCCGGCGGTGGGTAGCATCGCCGCGATGGAGGTGACCGGGTGACCGCCTTTGCCGCCGCCGAGCGGGCCGCGCTGGCCGATCTGCTGGACCGGGTGGGTCCCGACGCGCCCACGCTGTGCGCGGGGTGGGCCACCCGCGACCTGGCCGCGCACGTGGTCCTGCGCGAGCGCCGACCGGACGCCGCGGCCGGCATCCTCATCCGCGCACTGGCCGGACATACCGGGCGGGTCCAGGCGACGCTCGCCGCGACACCGTGGTCGGCCCTGGTGGCGAAGGTGCGCCGGGCGCCGTGGTGGAGCCCGGTGAGCAACCCGCTCACGGACGGGCTGGCCAACCGGACCGAACTGTTCATCCACCACGAGGACGTGCGGCGCGCGCAGCCCGACTGGGCGCCGCGCGAGCTGCCCGCCGACCCGGCCGCCGCGCTGCGGGGCCAGACCCGCCTCGCGGCCCGGCGGGCGCTGCGGCGCGTGCCG
>NZ_BAAALT010000228.1:0-20496 GCF_039528515.1 Luedemannella flava | reverse complement strand
CGATGAACAGGACCTCTCCGCGCTGGTACCGGCTTCGTCTGTGACGCCGGCGGGGCTGTCGACCCAGCCCGCCGCGCCGACGATGATGGCCAAGGCAGACAACGACAGACGACGTGAGCCGTTCCGGCTGTTTGCTTGACGCTGGTCTGGGTTCTGTGACAGGTCTTGCAGAGCGGCGGCCTTTGGCGAGGGGGTAGCGGCGTGACTGACGATGAGCTTTCGGAACTGCGAGCGCGTGCCGCAGCCGGGGACCGGGATGCCGAGGACCAGCTCGTCGAGCTGGCGGGCGAGCGCGGGGACATGGACGACCTGCGTCGTCTCGCCGACGCCGGTAGCACCGACGCTGTGGCCGAACTCGTCCAACTGGCGGGCGAGCGTCACGACGTGACAGAGCTGCGCCGCCTCGCTGACGCCGGCAACCGCGACGCCGCCGACGTCCTAGCCGAGATTCTTGAGGGCCAGGACAGCACCCGGTAGGCAACGCGTTCTACGGCTGAGGCCGGGACGGCCGGAAGATCTTGAATAGTACGTACCCGGCGAACAGCGCGAGGACGCTGAACCCGAGCCAGCCGAGAATCGCTCTGCCGGTGTAGCTCTCCTTGCCGACCTGTTCAACGTCGGCGTCCAGGTCCGCGGGGTCGTAGCGAATCTGCACGTACTCGCCGAGATCCAGGTCGTCGTCGCAGCTGGCACAGAGTGCGTAGACGGAGTCGAGGTCGGGCAGGCGGTACTGGACGTAAATGAGGTCGCCGCCCCTGATGGCGGGCTCGCGGTCGTAGACCACCGCAACCGACTCAACGCCGTTGCGGTCCAAGCGGGCCGCGTGAGCGCCTGCGTCCCGACCGAACTCACCGGTGCAGGCCATGAACGTGACGGCGATGACCAGGAGCCCGACCTTGAACGAGCGGTATGGGTCAGGTCGTAGCCTGGCGGCGGGCATGGCGTCAGGGTAGGACTCTCACGCCACGATGAGGACCGGTCCTCGTCAGCGTGGTACCAGTTTGATCGTGGTGGCGCGGGCCGCGGGAGCGATCATGGCGTCGACGTACTCCCGGCCCTGACTGGCGTACTTGGTGCGGTAGGCGGCGTCGATCCGCGCGTTGGTTTCGGGGTCCGCATCGTCGATAAACGTGACGCCCCTGGTGACCCCGTCCACCTCGATGACGCCTTCCGGACGCTCGCGCGTGCCGCGGAACCAGGCGGCGCCAGCGCCCCGGTACGACCGCACATACAGATCGTCGTCGACGCGGACGACCCAGATGATCACCGAGTCGCGTGGCGTGCCGTCCGGCAGCAGCGCGGCGATGCGCATTTCGACAACGCTTCCGATCTCGTTCAGGTCGTCGGCGGTCCACTCGGCCATCGTCGGCTCCTTCGTCCGTCACGCACGCGTCCCCTTCAACCTAGCCGCGGCCAGCATCAGGAACGGGCGAGCACGCAGAACTCGTGACCCTCCGGGTCGGCCAGGCAGGTCCACGGGACGTCGCCGCCCTGGCCGACGTCGAGGTCGGCGGCGCCGAGGGCGCGCAGCCGGGCCACCTCCGCTTCCTTGTCGTCGCCGGCGCACGGCAGCAGGTCAAGATGGACCCGGTCGGGCACGGTCTTCACGTCCGGCGTGCGGAGGAATTCGAGGTACGGGCCGACGGCGCCGGCCGAGCGCAACGACGCGTGATCGTCGGTCACCGCGTGCACGGCCCAGTCCGTCGCTTCGGCCCAGAACCGCGCCATGGCCCGCGGATCCGTGCAGTCGACCACCACCGCGGCGATCGGCCCGGTGTCCCGGTAGATCTCCCGGGGCTCGAGCACACAGAACTCGTTGCCCTCCGGATCGGCGAGGACGGTCCACGGCACGTCGCCCTGGCCCACGTCGACGGGCGTCGCCCCGAGCGCCTGCAGGCGCGCGACCAGCTCCGCCTGATGGGTCGCGGAGGTGGTGGCGAGATCGAGATGTACCCGGTTCTTCGTCGGTGTTTTGTGCTCCGGGACGGGAACGACGTCGATGCCCAGGGCGACCGGGTCCGGCCAGACGAGGCCGCCGGCGGGTCCGACGTAGGTGGTCACGCCGGGTCGGTAGGCGCTCCACCCGAGCGCCTCCGCCCAGAACCGGCCGACCGCGGGGGCGTCGAGAGCCTTGATGTTCACCTGAACGGGTCGCACCGCCATGCCGGAGATCCTATGCAAGGGTCCTCAACCATCCGTGCCGCGCGCCGACTGTTACCGACGTGGGACGACGGCGGCCGCAGGGGACCGGCATGAACTCCCCGCGTTCCATCGGTTGGCAGGCCGTGGCGGTCGGGGTCATCTGCCTCGTGTTTTCCGTATGGGCGTATCGGGATGCCGCAGCCCTCCGGGACCACGGCATGATCAGCACGGCCACCGTGACCGAGGTGTACGACGAGGGGCGCAGCGATTTCGTTGTCCTCGAATTTGTCACGGCGGACGGTCGCGTTATAGAAGCGGAGACCAGCAACTACCGGTGGGATCCGAAACCGGAGATCGGTGACCGGGCATCGATCGTGTATGACCCCCGCGATCCGACCGGCAATGTCGCCGACGTACGAAACGGCCCGGACTTCCTGGCAGCCTGGTTGTTTGCCGCGGGCGCAGCCGTCGCCGCGGTGCTGGCGCCGTTGTCCTTCCGAGGTCTGCTCAGGTGGGGCGACCAACCCGCGGCGACCCGGATCAGACGTCGGCCTCGGCGGCGATAGCGGCCGCGACGTGGCGGGCAGCGGCGGCCTCGGCGTGGGTCTGGAGGTGGCTGACCACCGCGTACAGGGTCGCGGTGAGTACCGCGCCGACGCACATGGTGACGAACAGGGCGGTCGTGCGCCACTCGGTCCGCGTCAACGACTGCCCCATGCCCACGCTGAACGCGACGACGAGCGTGCCGAGCGCGCCCGCGAGCGCGACGATCACGGCCGAACGCCCGGCGCGGGTGGCCTGTCGGGCATAGATCTCGGCGAGCTCCCGGTCTGCGGTCATCCGCGGAATCATGCCAGGAAAACGCGGCCCACGCTGCTGTGGGCCACCGGTCGCGGTGAGCTGGACGGCCGCGCGCTGCGGACCGGGTGGCGCTGGGACGGGACGCCTCAGCGGCGCTGGGACGGGACGCGTCAGCTGCCCTGAAGAGGGCGCAGGTCGATCCAGTACCGGCGGGTTCTGCCGAGCTCGGTGTCGCGGACGTCCTCCAGCACGCCCCCGCAGCGCTCGATGGTGCGGGCCGAGGCGACGTTCGTGTCCGAGCAGGTGATGAGCACGCGGTCGAGCCGGCGGGCCGCGCGGACCAGGACCTCGCCGAGCGCCCAGGTCGCCAGCCCGCGACCGCGCGCGGACGGCCGGACGCTGTAGCCGATGTGGCCGCCGGCGTTGAGCAGGAAGTCGTTGAGGCTGTGCCGCAGGGTGATCGCGCCGAGGTACTCGTCGGAGTCGACGATCCACCAGTACGTCGCGTGGACGCGCCCCGGCGCGGGCGGGACGGACTCGTCGCCCTCGCGGTGCAGGCGCGTCACCCACGCCGCGAACCCCTCGACGGTGTCCACGTCGTCGGTGGGGTGCAGCCCGGTGCCGTCCTGATAACCCCCGGCCCATTCCTCCCGCGAGCCGAGCCACGAGTCGCGGAGCCGGGCGGTGGGAGCTACCAGGTCGAGCATGGTGCGTCAGCCTACCTGCGGGCCGAAGTCCCCCGGCGTGAAGTCGCGGCGCTCCACGAGCACCAGCCAGTTGCCGGAGTTGTCGCGCATGACGGCCTCGACGCCGTACGGGCGGTCGGACGGTTCCTGGACGAAGGTCACGCCCTTGTCGCTGAGCTCCTTGTACGCGGCGTGGCAGTCCTCCACGCTCAGGCCGAGGCCGCCCATCTGACCCTGCTCCAGCTTCCGGCGGATGACGGTCGCCAGCTCGTCGTCGAGCGGCGGGCCGGGCAGCATGAGGGTGACCTCAAGCTCCGGTTGGTTCGGGTGGGAGACGGTCACCCAGCGGAAGCCCTCGCCCATGGTGATGTCGACTCCCGGGGTGAAGCCGAGGACGTCGACGTAGAAGTCGCGAGCCGCGCTCTGGTCCAGGCAGTACACCGTGACCAGCGAAATGTTAGCGATCATTGGTCGACCGTATAGCGCCGGTCGCCGTCGACGCTTCTTTCAGATTGCGCGGTTCGGCCGTGCCGCGGTGGTCGAGCACCCCGCGCATGAACAGGTAGCACCCCGGCACGTGCGGGCCGCCGCGCGCCGCCCACCGGTTCCGGTACGCCGTCGGGGTCTCCCCGACGAGCCGGGTGAACCGGGTCGAGAACGAGCCGAGGCTCGCGAACCCGACCAGCATGCAGATCTCGGTGACGGTCAGGTTGGCCGCCCGCAGCAGGTCCTGCGCCCGTTCGATGCGCCGCCGGGTCAGGTACCGGATGGGCGGCTCGCCGTAGGTGGCCTGGAAGCTGCGCGCGAAGTGGTGCTTCGACATCCCGGCCACGCGGGCGAGCGCGGCGAGGTCGAGGTCGTCGCGGTAGTGGCGGTCCATGTGGTCGCGCGCCCGGCGCAGGTGCGCGAGCGCGGCGACGGGCACGGCCCGGGAATCACCCACGTACTCAATGTAGTGGGCAGACAATCGGGGAATGACCGTGCGGATCGCCCGGGTCTACGACCCGCCCACGACCGGCGCACGCGTCCTCGTCGACCGCCTGTGGCCTCGGGGGATGCGCAAGGAGGACGCCCCATTCGACGAATGGTGCAAGCAGGTCGCCCCGTCAACACCACTGCGTCAGTGGTACGACCACCAGCCCGAGCGGTACCACGAGTTCGCCGAGCGGTACGTGACGGAGCTGGCCGCGCCGGAGGCGCGCGAGGGCCTCGACCACCTGCGCGAGCTGGCGGCCGCCGGCCCGCTCACCCTGCTGACCTCGTCGAAGCACCTCGACATCAGCCACGCCGCCGTCCTCGCCGGCTTACTGGGCAAGCGACGGCCCGGCCGGACAACCTAAGATCCCCACGGACGCCACCCCGGAAGGATCTTTATCGTGAGCACCGCCGACACCGCCCCGGCCAGGGTGAAGGTTCCCCTGCCGCGGAGCGACAACGTCTTCTTCGCGTTTGTTCTCGGCGCCCAGGCGCTGTGCGTGCTGATCGGCTTCCGTTCTGTCCTGCTGGCCCGTGCCCTGCCCGAGGCCGCCGACGGGGTCGTCGACAGGGTCACCGGGCCGCCAACCGACATTCTCGACTTTGTTGTGAGGGCCCAGTCCGTGCAGAACGAGATTGTCATGTGGGGCCTGTGGAGGAAGGCCGTCAATGGCCTCGTGAACAACAGCTTCACCCTCGGGACCGTCCAGATCGGCGCCGTGATCCTCTTTGGTTTCTGGCTGTACCGGATGAACGACTGGTTCTACGAGGCGGAACGACCGCACGGGTACCGCAGGCTCGTTTCGTTCTACGTTTTCGCGGTGGCGTGCCTTGCCTGGTTCGCGGTCGGCTTCGTCCTCATTCCCGGGTTCGACGTCATAGCGGCGTCGTCCATGGCCGAGGTCCGCAACTACGCGGATCAGGTCGTGTTGACCGCCGAGATCCGCATGGGCCTGGCCGTCCTGTGTGCCCTGTGCGTCTACCGCATCCGGCACGTCGTCCAGTACCTGCCGACCATCGACGGGGTTCGGGTGGACTGACACAGCACAACGGGCCCGCGCGGCGCTGCACGGGCCCGTTGTGTCGGGAGGAGAAGGTCAGGCGTCGACCGGGACCGGCGCGCCGACGAGGACCTCGCCGGCGTCCGTGACCCGGACGGGGTAGACCCGCAGCGGCGGCTGGCCGCTGCGCGAGCAGCCCGTGGTCAGCTCGAACACGTGCTGGTGCAGCGGGCAGATCACCACCTCGGTGTCGGCCAGGCCGTCCGCGATCGGGCCACCCGCGTGCGGGCAGACCGCCGAGACCGCGTGCACCACCCCGGTGCGGGTCCGGAAGATCGCCACCATGTCGCCGTCGATGGTGAACGTCCGACCCTCACCGATGGGCAGCGACTCCAGCGAACCGATGGAGATCTCGACCAGTTCCGAACTCATGCGTGGACCTCCCGGACCGGAACGATGGGCAGGGGCAGCAGGGGCAGCGACGGCTTGAACTGGCCGTCCGCACGGGGCTCCCGGCCCTCCAGCCACGGGTCCTTGTACGCGTCGACGGCCTCCTGCATGCGCTCCTCGAGGCCGGCGCAGATGCCCTCGCTGTCGTCGACGAGCAGCTCGCGCAGCTTCTCGATGCCGATGCGCGGCACGAACGAGTACGTCCGCTCGAGCCAGTTCGCGTTCTCCCGGTAGTACTGCAGGAACCGGCCCGTGAGGGTCATGACCAGGTCGGGTGAGTCGACCGTGGCGAGCAGGTCGCCCTTGCGGATGTGGGCGCCGGCCGCGCCGCCGATGTAGATCTCCCACTTGCCGCCGTCGATCGCGACGACGCCGAGGTCCTTCACGTACGCCTCGGCGCAGTTGCGCGGGCAGCCCGTGACGGCGAGCTTCATCTTGCCGGGCGACTCCAGGCCCTGGAACCGCGACTCGATCGCGACGCCGAGCGCCGTCGAGTCGCCGACCCCGAACCGGCAGAAGTCGCTGCCGACGCAGGTCTTCACGGTGCGGAAGCTCTTGCCGTACGCGTATCCGGACGGCATGCCGAGGTCGGCCCAGACCTTGGGCAGGTCCTCCTTGCGGATGCCGAGCAGGTCGATGCGCTGGCCGCCGGTGAGCTTCACCATCGGCACCTCGTACTTGTCGGCCACATCCGCGATCTTGCGAAGCTGGTCGGGCGAGGTGACGCCGCCCTTCATCTGCGGGACGACCGAGAACGTGCCGTCGCGCTGGATGTTGGCGTGGACGCGGTCGTTGATGAAGCGGGCGTCGTTCTCGTCCTCGTACTCGTCGCCCCACATCATGCGCAGCAGGGAGACCAGGCCCATCTTCGACTTGGCGTCCTCCTTGCCGCCGGGCGCGAGCGCCGCGAACACCGACGACACGCTGCGCAGGCCCTGCGCCCGGATCGCCTCCATGAGCTCGGGCTTCGCGTACGGCACGCCGGGGACGTACCAGTTCGCCGACGGGTCCTCCTCGACCTCGCCGCCGGCCGCCCACTCGACGATCTGGCAGACGAGCGACTTGCAGGAGCCGCAGCCCTTGCCGGCGCGGGTCTTGTCCATGACCCCGGTGACCGTCTTGATGCCGCCCGTCACGCAGGCCACGAGCTGGCCCTTGCTGACGCCGTTGCAGTTGCAGACCTGGTTGTCGTCGGGCATCTCGGCCGCCGACACCTCGGCCGGCGGGCCGCCCAGGTCGAACAGCAGCCGCACCCGCTCCTCGGGCAGCGGCAGGCCCTTGTCGAACGCCTGGGTCAGGAAGCCCATCTTCGACACGTCGCCGAGCAGCGTCGCGCCGATGATCCGGTCGTCGCGGATGATAACGCTCTTGTAGATGCCGCGCCGGGGCTCGGCGAACACCACGAACTCGTCGGTGTCGCGCTCCGGCGACGTGATGCCCATCGCGGCCACGTCGACGCCGGCCACCTTGAGCTTCGTGGCGGTCCGCGAGCCGTGGTACGCCGCGCGCGGGTTGGTGCCGGTGATGTGGTCGGCGAGCACCTTGGCCTGCTCCCACAGGGGCGCCACCAGGCCGTACGTCGTGCCGCGGTGCTGGACGCACTCGCCGACGGCGTAGATGTCGGCCTCGTCCTGCACCCGCATCTGGTCGTCGACCAGGATCGCCCGCTCGACCGGCAGGTCGGAGGCCGCCGCGACCTGGGTGTTGGGGCGGATGCCGGCCGCGATGACCACCATGTCGCAGGGGATCGTCCGGCCGTCCTTGAACTTGACGCCGGTGACCGAGTCCTTGCCCAGCACGTGGGTGGTCATGGCGTTCAGCTCGACCGCGATGCCGAGCTTCTCGACGCTCGCCTTGAGGATCGCGCCGCCCTGCTCGTCGAGCTGGGTGTTCATCAGGTGGCCCATCGCGTGCACGAGGGTGACCTTGATGCCGTGGTTCAGCAGGCCGCGGGCCGCCTCCAGGCCGAGCAGGCCACCGCCGATGACGACCGCGGTCTCGTGGTCGCGGGCGTACCGGATCATTCCGCGGGTGTCGTCGAGCGTACGGAAGGAGAAGACGCCCTGGTGGAAGCCGCGCTTCGCGTTGTACGTGCCCTCCATGGGCGGGATGAACGGCGTGCTGCCCGTGGCGATGATGAGCTTGTCGTACGGCGTGACCGACCCGTCGTCGCCGTGCACCACCTTGGCGAACCGGTCGATGCGCGTGGCCCGGACGCCGGCGCGCAGGTTGATGCCGTTGTCGGAGTACCAGCCGAGGCTGTTGATGAAGATGTCCGACTCCTCCTCCGCGCCCGACAGGACGTTGGAGAGCAGGATCCGGTTGTAGTTGCCGTACGGCTCGTCGCCGAACATCGTGATGTCGAAGTGGCCGCCCCGTTCGAGGATCTCCTCGACGGTGCGGGCCCCGGCCATGCCGTTGCCAATGACGACAAGTCTCTGTGCCATTAGACGTCCACCATCCCCAGGTCGATTACGACGTTGCCGGTCACGCCCTCGGGAGCGGCTAGGAAGATTTCCAACGTGGTGCCGCCGTCGACGTCCTCCACGACCCGCAGCGGCACGTGCACGTCACCGCGCGCCCCGATCGGGAAGTACCGCATGGGCTTGCCGTCGCGCATGAGGCAGACGTAGACGAGGTCGTCGCTGGTGTTGCCGCCGCGGAAGTACACCGGCTGGGTGACCATGCCGAGCGGCACGGTGTACGACAGCCCGGAGTCGAGTGGGAAGGGCGCGTCCATGCCCTTGCCCTCGAACGGAAAGACTCCCTGCAGGAAATGTGCGGTCGACGTCACGGTCAACCGTCCTTTCTCGACTCGGACGACAGCGGCGGCGGGGAAGCGGCCGCGGGATCGGTCGGGCCACCAACGCGGGCGACGGCGACCGCGCAAACCTTGAAGGAGGGCATCCTGGAGTACCGGTCCAGCGTTGGATCGGTCAGCGCGTTCGCGCTGGCCGCGCCGCCCCAGTGGAACGGCGCGAAGACGGTGTCGGGGCGGATCGTGTCGGTGACCAGCGCGCGGAACACCGCGCGACCCCGGCGCGAGCGCAGCTCGACCAGGTCGTTGGCGGCGACGCCGAGCTGGCGGGCCAGGTCGGGGTGCAGCTCGACGCGCGGGTCGTGCGCGGTCATCTGCAGCGACCTCGACCGCCGCGTCTGGTTGCCGCTCTGGTAGTGCTGCATGATCCGGCCGGTGGTCAGCACGTACGGGTATTCGAGGTCGGTGGGCTCGGGCACGTCGCGGTGGTCGACCCGGATGAACCGGGCCCGCTTGTCCGGCGTGGCGAACTCCTCCGCGAACAGGCGCTGCGTGCCCGGGTGCCCCTCGTCGGGGCACGGCCAGAACACGCCGTCCTCCTTCTCGATCCGCTCGTACGTGATGCCCGCGTAGTCGGCGATGCCGCCCGCGCTGGCCCGGCGCAACTCGTCGAACACGACGCGGGGGTCCGCGGAGAAGAACTCGCCGCGGCCCAGCCGGTTCGCCAGCGTCGACATGAACGTGAGGTCGTCGAGCACCCCGTCGGGCGGCGGCAGCACCTGCTTGCGGCGCAGCACCCGGCCCTCGAGGTTGGTCATCGTGCCCTCTTCCTCGGCCCACTGCGCGGTCGGCAGCACGACGTCGGCCTGCGCCGCCGTCTCGGACAGGAAGATGTCGGACACCACCAGAAAATCAAGGGCCCGCAGGCTCTCGCGGACCCGGTTGCGGTCCGGGGCGGAGACCACGATGTTCGAGGCGAAGACCAGGAGAGTACGGACGCCGCCGGGAGTGCCGAGCGCGTCGAGCATCTCGACCGCCGACTTGCCGGGGCCGGGCAGCTCGTCGGGGTCGACGCCCCACACCCCGGCCACATGGGCGCGGGCGGCCGGGTCGTCGATACGGCGGTAGCCGGGCAGCTGGTCGGCCTTCTGGCCGTGCTCGCGGCCGCCCTGCCCGTTGCCCTGCCCGGTGATGGTGCCGTAGCCGGAGTACGGCTTGCCGGGCAGGCCCAGGGCCAGGGCCAGGTTGATGAAGGCCTGCGCGGTGTCCGTACCCGTGCTGTGCTGTTCGGCGCCGCGGGCGGTGAGGATCATCGCGGAGCCCGCCGTGGCCAGCGCCCGGACCGTGGCGCGCAGCTGCGTCTCGTCGACTCCCGTCAGGCGCTCGACACGGTCGGGCCAGTACTTGCTGGCGGCCTGCCTGACGGCCTCGAACCCGGTGGTGCGCGTCGCGATGTAGTCCTCGTCGACGTAGCCCTCGCGGATGGCGATGTGCAGCAGGCCGTTGGCGAGCGCCAGGTCGGTGCCGGGGGTGGGCTGCAGGTGCATGGTCGCGCCGCGGGCGGTCGCCGTGCGGCGCGGGTCGACGACGATGTGCGTGGCGCCCGCCGCGCGCCCGGCGTCGAAGTACTGCATGGCGGGGGGCATGGTCTCTGCCGGGTTCGCGCCGACCAGCAGGATCGTCTGCGCCTCGGCCAGGTCGGCGAGGGGGAACGGCAGGCCGCGGTCGATGCCGAACGCCCGGTTGCCGGCGGTCGCCGCCGACGACATGCAGAACCGGCCGTTGTAGTCGATGTGCGGGGTGCGCAGCGCGACGCGGGCGAACTTGCCCAGCTGGTACGCCTTCTCGTTGGTGAGGCCGCCGCCGCCGAAGACGCCGACGCTCGGCAGGCCGTAGCGCTCCTGGCTGGTCCGGATCGCGTCGACGACGCGGCCGAGGGCCTCGTCCCAGGTCGCCGGGCGGAACGGGCTGCGCCGGTCGGCCGGGTCGGTGCGCACCAGCGGGGTCAGCAGCCGGTCGGGGTGGTCGAGCAGCTCGGCGGCGCTCCACCCCTTGGCGCACAGGCCGCCGCGGTTGGTGGGAAACTCGGTCGGCTCGATCACGGGCGGCCGGGGCGGGGCGGGCCGCATCGCGACCCCGCACTGCAGCGAGCAGTACGGGCAGTGTGTCGCGGTATCGACGCTTGTCCCCATGCATTCGATGGTCCGTGCGGCTAGTTACCGGTCGATACCACCTTTGTTACGCGCACTTAGCCATGCCCTCTTAATGATCTAGCTCCGCCGTGAGAACGTGGCCCTGCTCACATTCGCTGTGAGCGGTAACGATGAGCAAGGATGCGTCCAACGGCCGGGCAGGTGACGCGGGACGGCGGTGGAGCCGCCGGGCAGGCAGGATGCCGGGATGGGCCTGGAGATTCCGTTGTGGCGGGCACTCGCCGTGTTCCGGGTGGCGTCGCTCGCGTACGCGGTGCTGCTCATGGGGCGCAACTTCCGGACGTACCCCCATCCGATGATCGGGTGGACGGTGCTCGCGGTGATGACGGCCTGGACCGTCGCGGCGATCGCCCTGTACGCGTGGCCCGCGCACCGGAGGTGGCCGCTGCTGCTCGCCGACTTCGCCGTGACCGCCGGGTGCCTGCTGGCCAGCGTGTGGGTGATCGGCCAGGACCCGCTCGCACACGGCTCGGACACCGTGCCCATGGCGTGGATCGCGGCCCCGGTGCTGGCCTGGGGCCTGGCGCTCGGGCGGACGCGGGCGGCGGTGGCGGCGCTCGCCATGGGCGTGGTTGACGCGGCGACGCGTGGTGCCGCCAACACCGTGGTCCTCAACGACGTCGTGCTGCTGCTCATGTCCGGAATGATCTTCGGGCACGCGGCGCGCCTGGCGGCCGTCAGCGAGGCGAACCTCCAACGGGTCGCGGAGCTGGAGGCGGCGAACCGGGAACGCGAACGCATCGCGCGCGGCATCCACGACTCGGTGCTGCAGGTGCTCACGCTGGTCCACCGGCGGGGCATGGAGCTGGGTGGGGACGCCGCCGAGCTGGGCCGGCTCGCCGGCGAGCAGGAGGCGGCCCTGCGCAGTCTCGTGGCCACGGACTTCACCACGGTCGAGGGCGAGGCGGACCTGCGCGTGCTGGTCAACGCGTACGCGGGCGACGCCGTGTCGGTGGCCGCGCCGGCGACGCCGGTGGTGCTGCCGGGCGGGGTCGCGCGGGAGGTCGCGGCGGCGGTGTCCAGCGCGCTGGACAACGTGCGCGCCCACGCCGGCCCGGCCGCGCGCGCGTTTGTGCTGGTCGAGGACGAGCCCGATCAGGTGACGGTCACTGTGCGCGACGACGGGGACGGCATGGCGGCGGGTCGTCTCGACGAGGCCGCCGCCGACGGCCGGCTCGGCGTCGCCCGGTCGATCCGCGGCCGGGTCCGCGACGTGGGCGGCACGGTCACCCTCACAAGCACCCCCGGCGACGGCACCGAGGTAGAGATCCGCATCCCCCGCCCACGCCGGAAGTCGTAACGTGTCCCTGTGGGGGTCGGTGTGCGGGTGATGGTGGTCGATGACCATCCGATGTGGCGGGACGGGGTGGCCCGCGACCTGGCCGAGGCGGGCTACGAGGTGGTCGCCGTGGCCGGCGAGGGCCGACAGGCGTTGCGGCTGGCCGGCGCCGCGCGCCCCGATGTCGTCGTGCTCGACCTGCAGCTGCCCGACCTGTCGGGCATGGCGGTCATCGGCGGCCTGCTCGATGCGACGCCGGCCGTCCGGGTGCTCGTCCTGTCCGCCAGCGGCGAGCAGCAGGACGTGCTCGACGCGGTGAAGGCCGGCGCTGCCGGCTACCTGGTGAAGTCGGCCGGGCGCGAGGAGTTCCTCGACGCGGTGCGCCGCACGGCCGAGGGCGACGCCGTGTTCACCCCGGGCCTCGCCGGCCTGGTGCTCGGCGAGTTCCGCCGGCTCGCGGCGACGCCGGCCCGCGACGACGACTCGCCCCGGTTGACCGACCGGGAGACCGAGGTGCTGCGTCTGGTCGCCAAGGGCCTGTCCTACCGACAAATTGCGGAGCGTCTCGTCCTCTCCCCGCGTACGGTGCAGAATCACGTGCAGAACACGCTCGGCAAGCTCCACCTGCACAACCGCGTCGAACTGGTCCGCTACGCCATCGAACAGGGTCTGGACGAGCACTGATGTACACCGAGCCGACCGACCTCGACCGCACCGAACTCGCCGACGTCATCCGCGACGGCTGGGCCCTCGACGTCGCCGACCTGACCTACGAGCCGGTCGGCTACGGCACCCACCACTACCGGTCCGGCGACCTGTTCATCAACGTCGACGATGCCACCGACTGGGTCACCCTCGGCCGTTCGCTCGCCGTCGCGGTCCTGCTCAAGGACCACAAGCACGAGTACGCGCACGCGCCCTGCCGACGCCCCGACGGCGGCTGGCTCGCCGGCATGGCCGAGGGCCGCTACGCGGTGTCGGTCTACGACGTCATCGACGGCACGTCGGGTCACTTCGGCGAGACCCTCGACCGCGACCAGCGCGCGACGGTGCTGGCCGCCCTGGCGAGACTGCACAGCGAGACCGTCCCGCCCGACCTGCCACCACGCGAGGACTTCGCCATCCCGGATCGCGACACAGTCCTCGACGACCTCGATGTGCCCTGGACCCGGGGCCCCTACGGCGAGCGGGCGCGCGAGCTGATCGTCGCCAACGCCGGCGACCTGCGGGAACGCCTCAGCGGCTACGACGCTCTGGTCGCCCGCACGCCGACCGACGGTTGGGTGGTCACGCACGGCGAGCCGCACGCCGGCAATCTCATGTGGACCCGCGCCGGCGACCTGCGGCTCATCGACTGGGACACGGTGAAGCTCGCCCCGCCGGAGCGCGACCTGTGGCTGCTGCCCGGCGACGACTGGTCCGCCTACGGGCGGGGACCCGACGAGGCGGCGCTGCGCCTCTACCGCTCGCGCTGGGAACTGGCCGACATCTGCGGCTACGTCGCGCAGCTCAAGGGCGCACACGCCGACGACGAGGACACCCGGGTCGCGTGGCGTGCCCTCAGCGGCTACGTGAGTAGCTGAACCCACCGCCGGTTGAGTCATCGGGCGGATGCGACCTTGACCGGCCGTGCGGCGCAATGGAGGGCATGACCCGAGAGGTGTATCTGACCGGCTGCGGGGCGTACCTGCCCGGCGAGCCGCTCGACAACGACGAGATCGCCCGCCGCCTGGGCGCGGCGGACAGCTCGAAGGCCGCGCGTGAGCGCGTCCTCGCCGCCAACGGCATCCGCACCCGCCACTACGCCCTGGACGCGTCCGGGGCGACGACCATGCTCAACGAGGAACTGGCCGCCGAGGCGGTCACCGCCGCCCTCAAGGACCGGGGTGTCACCGTTGCCGACGTCACGCTGCTCGCCACCGGCACCACGCAGCCCGACCTGCCCGTACCCGGGTTCGCGTCGATGGTCCACGGTCGGCTCGGCGGGCATCCCATGGAGATCCTTTCGGCGGGTGGTGTCTGCGCCTCCGGCATGGCCGCCCTGCACGCGGCCGTGAACGCCGTCCGGGTCGGCGAGCATGACACCGCCGTGGCCGTCGGCTCCGACCTGGTGTCGCGCGCCCTGCGCCAGTCCCGCTACGACGCCGCCGACGGCCGTACCGGCTTCGACGCCGAGTTCCTGCGCTGGACCCTGTCCGACGGCGCCGGCGCGGTCGTCGTCGAGGGCCGCCCGCGCCCCGACGGCCCCAGCCTGCGCCTCGACTGGCTCCACCACGTCTCCTACGCCCACGAGGAACGCGTCTGCATGCGCACCGGCACGACCGACGGGGGCGTGCCGGCCGCCGGAACGACGTGGCTCGACCAGCCGACCGCCGCCGCCGCGGAGAAGCAGGGCTCGCTGTTGTTGCGCCAGGACGTCCGCTCACTGCCGCGGTTGTTCCAGGTCGGACTGCGCGAGTACGCCGCACTGGTGCGCGACGGGCGGCTGGACCCGCCGGGCATCGACCACGTGCTGTGCCACTACAGCGCCGAGCACTTCCGCGGGCAGATCTTCACGCTGCTCCGCGAGGCGAACCTGATGATCGACGAGGAGCGCTGGTTCACCAACCTGCACACCCGCGGCAACACGGGCGCGGCCAGCATCTTCGTGATGCTGGAGGAGGCCTGGCGGACGAACCGGTTCGCCCCCGGCGAGAAGATCCTGCTCATCGTGCCCGAGTCGGGCCGCTTCTCGTTCGCGTTCGCCCAGCTCACCTGCGTGGGGCCGGAGACGACCCCGGCTCCTTCGGTCGCCCCGGTGGCGGCCGCGTCCCCGCTCGGCATCCCGGGGACCGAGGACGACGACGCCGTGCGGTGGGCCGTACTCGAGTTGGGGAAGGTCTGGGACGACTTTGCCCGCAGGCTCGCCGCGGCGCCGATCATCCGCCGCATCGAGTCCAATACCGCGACCCTCGACGACTACCGCAAGCTGCTGCTGCACCTGCGGCAGCAGGTGATCGACGGCGGGCGGTGGATCGCGCGGGCGGCGTCGAGCTTCTCGGCGGAGCTGTTCGAGCTGCGGTCGGCCGCGATCCGGCACGCCGCCGAGGAGCACCGCGACTTCCGGCTGCTGGAGCGCGACTACGTGGCCGTCGGCGGTGATCTGGAAACGATCCAGAATGGACGCCAGAACGTGGGGTCCGAGGCGCTGTCGGCGTTCCTGTTCCACCGGGCCGGGCTGCCCGACCCGGTCGACCTCATGGGCGCGATGTTCATCATCGAGGGCCTCGGCACGGCGTGCGCGGACCGCTGGGCGTCGCTGCTGCGCGAGCAGTTGGGGCTGACCGAGGAGCAGACGAGTTTCCTGCACTACCACGGCGGCGCCGACGCGGAGCACTTCGAGATGCTGACCGACGCGCTGCGCTCCGGCATCGTCACCCGGTCGGGCGCGGAACGGATCGTCCGCACGGCGGCCGTCACCGCCCGGCTCTACGCCCTGCAGCTGGAGGCGATCGACGATGAGTGACCCGTCGGTGTGGTCGGCGATCCTCGCCGACCCGGGCGGTCCGTTCGACCCCGCGACCCTGCGTCTCGTGGTGCGTGACCAGCAACGCTGGTCGCGGCGGTGGCTGTATCCGTGGGTGCGGCCCTTGTCGCGCGCGGTGGTGTTCGTGATCCGGGTCGTCAAGGCGTTCGTGCCCGGCGTGCGGGCGCACGTGACCATGGACGCGCTGTGCGTGTGGTTCCTGCGGCGGTTCGTCTCCCCGGAGGCAGGCACGCTGCTGATCCGGCACTTCATCGTCGAGACGAACCTGCTCAACGTGGCGATCCGCAACGCGCGCGTCGCCGGCCTGTCGCCCGTCACGCTGCGCCCGACCTCCTTGCGGGACCTCGGCAACCGGGCGGTCATCGAGCACGACGTCAATGTGTACGACGTGCTCGTGGCGCTGCGCGCCGGCCGGCACCGGCCCGGGCCGCTGGACCTGTCGGGGCTCGACGTCGAGCCGATCGACGCCTCGCCGGGCCTGCGCCGCTGGCTGAACCTCGACATCCAGACGGCGCTGTGCCTGATGAACATCCCGTTCGCCGCGTGCCTGACCCGCGACGAGTACCGCCGCGCGGTGCACTCGCTGCGGCTGGACACCCAGCTGCTGGGCGTGCTCGCCTCGCTCACCGGGGATGACACCTTCTGGCGTTGGCGCCCCGCCGGGATCCCGCTGCGGGTGGACAGCGGCCTCGACGTCCCCCGCGCCGTCTACGAGCACGCCGTCATCTGCGAGTACGCCCACGCGCACCTCCGCGCCCGGGCGGCGGCCACTATCCGCGTAGACGTTCCGGTCTATTCGCAGGCCGGATCGTCATCGCCAGGCCTGCCGCATGACGTTCTCGTCGGCCAGGTCGGAGAAGACCGTTGAGAACCGGGTGAGGTCCTCCACCGTGACCGCCACTTGGGTATCGCGTGCAACCTCGGTGAGCGTGCGCCGAAGGTACTCAGAGCAGGAGAGCCCTTGGCGGCTGGCGTCGGCGTCTATGGCGGCCACGATATCCGGCTATATCGTCATGCGCCACCAGAGAGCCGTTCCGGGGTGTAGTCGTAGAGCCAGGCGGTGGCGCGTTCGAAGACGCGTGGCACGACGACCGGCATGACCAGTTCCTGAAGGCGTAGCTGGAGCCTGCCACTGCGCTTGGCGTCGAGGCGCTTGGCCGTGACGGCGATCCGCCGCGCTGGGCACGGGGTGACCTCTGCCGGTCGGCACAGCGTGCAAAGGCCGTCCGGCCCTGCGCGGTGATCGACGATGACCTGTCGGGCCAACCGCAACGTCAGTGCCGGACGTATCCGCATTCCCGCTCCCGGTATCACTCATTTGGAGGACGGGAGCGCGGTCGTGCCGCCGTGCTCCCGTCCGCGTAATCCGCGCCCGGCCGGGACCTGTCGTTCTGCCAACCGTGAGCTGGTTGCCGTCCAGGCGGAGAAAGGTGAGGGCGGTGAGGTAGCCGATGTGTCGGGTACGGCGGTCAGTCCCAGTTCTCCATGTAGCTCCCATCCGTGCGATCCCGGCCAATCGGACACCAGGGCCGGACGGCTGTGGGACGACCGAATGGGCATACATATGGGCGCGAATGGCGGCCAGCGGTCACGATAGGAATCGTGGTGGACGCGGACATCGAGTTTCAGCGGCAGGTGGTGAACCTGGTCGGGCTCGGGTACCCGGCGTTGGCCGGGATGGGTGCCACAGAGTTTCGTGACCTGGTGGAGCCGCTGCGCGTGACGGCCCGCAGCGTCGACGCACAGCGGGCGGGCGGCAGCGCGTACCACGTGGGGTTTGTGATCGTGGTGGCCCGGGAGCTGGTTGCGCCGGAGGTGAGTGTGCCGCTGCTGACGCTGCCGGGGAAGAAGAAGGGCGGCGTGGTCGACCGTAACTACAAGCAGGGTGAGCTCGCCAGATTCGTTCCGTTGGAGGACCTCCCGATCACCAGCGCCGCCTATCTCATCGTCGACGTGGAGCGGGGCGAGGAGTTCTGTGACGTCAAACCCGTCGACGCGACTGCGACGATCAAGGCGAGAGGTCGGACGCCGCTGACCATTGAGGAAGGAATCGCCCTCGCTACCCACTTCCCCGATGCGCTGGAGAAGAACAAGTGCTTCATGCTGGCCGGTTCGCGGTGCGGTGACAAGCGGGTCCCCGCGCTCTGGATCAGTGAAAATGCTCCCAAGTTGGGCTGGTGCTGGAACGGCAATCCGCACACCTGGCTCGGCACTGCCAGCTGTGGAAGCCGCGTGACAGCACGAACTTCCGGCACCTGAGCACCGAGCCTCAGTCGGTCGGAATCTCGGGCAGCGGCGGGGAGTACTTATCCAGGTAGTCGGGATGGACCCACATGACGCTGTGACCGGAGGCGACCCGCCGCAGGCCCGCGAAGCTGGGGTCTGCCTCGGCAACCAGGTGACGAAGCGCCTGAATGGTGCCCCGGTCAAGTTCGACACGACCGCCCCGGCCGATCGGTTCGAGGTCCATGCCGGAGCGGTCGCCGGCCGTGGCGTCGCCGATCGCGTCGAGGCTGGCCGCAGCCCGGTCGAGTTGTGTACTCACCGTCGACTGCCACGCCTTGACGTCCGGCGCGGCAAGATCGAGGCCGGCGGCCGCCATCGGCAGGACGGCCCGCAGCACCGTCGCGGCGGCCCGGAGCCACGGCGCGGCGGCGACCAGCCAGTCGCGCGGAACGGTCAGTGTGTACTCACCGTCGGGCCCGTCGGGGTTGAGATCGCGGACCCGCAGCCGCGAATGCTCGCACCACAGGGTCACCCGGACCCGCTGGTGGGTCCAACCGGGGCGCAGCAGGGAGGGCTCGAGAAGCTCGGCCGTGAACAGGCGCGGCCCGTCCCGGCTCTCCTCCACCGACAACACAAACTCGCGGTACCCCTGTTCGGCCTGACTGATGGCCCGCAACAGCTCGACGCCCAGGTCGTCGACCCGTTCGATGATGTCGGCGTTGCCCCGGGCAACAGCGGCGGTGACGGTCGCCGCGTTGTGGTCCACCCGAGCCATGATCTGACCGAACGATGGGGTCAGGACCTCTTCGATGACACGGACCAGGCGATTGTCGTCGCGTTCGGACGTGGCCGTGCGCAGCAACAGATCATCAATGCGTTGCGGTGTGCGGCACCGCCGGCAGAAGACCTCCTTGTTGCCAATCCTCCGGTCGTCCCGCAACTGTTCCTGGTCGAAGAGGGTGGGCTTGTCGGACGTACAGGTAAGGCACGGGACCATGATCCGTACGTCAACGCCCTGCCAGAATGCGGTCACCTGGTCACGGATCTCATCAGTCAGCTGTACGGCGAAGAACTGCGGATACACGGCACGAACCCGGACGATGATCCGTGCGCGGTCCACAGTGATCAGCGCCCGGCCGTGGTAGTCGTTGTCCACGACGATGCCGGTCTGCCAGTGCCGGCTGCGCTCATGATCGCGCCGGCCCAACGAGAACTGGTGCAGGCGCACGATGAGCTGGTACATGACGCCGGTGAGCGGCCGGGGCTGACCATCGCTGTCCACGATGGAGCAGACGTGGACCAACTCGTCGAGCCCTTGGCCGTAGCCTTCCCACACGTCGCTGAGGTCGGGCCGGACGCTGCCGACCAACTGGGCAACCAGGCTCTGCGGCTCCTCACCCGGGCCGACCGCGATCCGGTAGGAGATCGCGAACTTCTCCATCAGGTAGAGAAAAACCGCGTGCAGTACGCCCGGATAGTGCTGGTCGGCAGGCCGCGACGGGTTGTTCCACAGGTCACCGACCCGCCGATGCGCCAGGATGCCGGCGCACTCGCGGGTGGCCGGGTCGTCTAGCACGAAGCTGATAGCGACGCTTAGCCAGTCCGGCTTGAAGATGACCAGCTCGGACAGGTTGGAGTCGTCCGCGTCATAGATCCAGTGACCCAGCACATTAGAGGTGATGGCCAGGGACCGGGCGCTGGTCGGCGTCAGCCCGTGCTCTGCGGCCAACGCCTGGTAGCCGGCGTAGGGCAGGTATGGTCGGCCGCCCGCGTTGATGGCCTCGCGCAACCGCAGCCAACTCGCCGGGTAGAGCCGCGCCGCCTGTGGCATTGTCCGTTCGACAGTAGCCGCGATGGCGGCCTTCAGGCCGGCGATGCCGACGCCGCTCCCGCTGCCGACGTGATGGAAGTCCACGATCATGTCGCCGAAGCGTTCGCGTAGCCCGTCCTCATCGATCCCGGCACTGCGCTGGCCGGTGTCGGCGTGCGTGGCGACCACATGGACGCGCACGTCCACGCCGGCCCGTAGCTGGATCATCTCGATCCATTCCTCGACCTGGCTCAACTGCGGTCCGAGCCGTGGGTTCCACACGACCAGGTAAACGGCTGGTGCCGTAAAGAACATCTGATGCGTGGGGCGGTATTCGGGCTGTCCGCCGAAGTCCCACCCGTTGAGTTGCCACGCGGCGCCATCCGGCCCGACCATCACCTGTTTGATCTCGACGCCGTGGGTGGTATCGCGGCCGTCGATGAAGGCGTCACCGCGCATGGCCGCCAGGAGGCTGCTCTTCCCCACCTTCCCCTCGCCGACGAACACCAGCTTCGCCTCCCGGATCGGCGTGCCCTCGTCCTGTAGGAGCCGAAGGAGCCGCAGGAGTTCCTCCAGACCGGACTGAGCAGCGGCGGAGACCTCCGGCGGTAGCGGGTTTCCGTCCAGGT
>NZ_BAAALT010000227.1:0-8509 GCF_039528515.1 Luedemannella flava | reverse complement strand
CTGGCCGAGCGCGCCCACCTCGCGGAGCGCGCCCACGTGGCCGAGCCGACCCCGGCCGAGCGCGGCAGCGTGCGGCCGTTGGCGCGGCCCGGCGGCGCGTCGACGACGAGCTACCCCACGCAGGACAACCTGGCGCTCGCGCCCCAGGTGCAGCTGCGCGAGCGCGCGGTGGTCGCCGAGGGCTACGAGGCGCCCCACGACGGGCGTTACCAGATCACCACGGTCCACCCGACGACCTACAGCGAGGCCCGGACCATCGGCGAGCACTTCCGCGAGGGCGTTCCTGTGATCATGAATCTGACAGAGATGGACGAGCCCGACGCCAAGCGACTCGTGGACTTCGCCGCCGGGCTCGCGTTCGGCCTTCGCGGTAGCATGGAGCGCGTCACCAACCGCGTCTTCCTGCTCTCGCCCGCCAACGTGCAGGTCACAGCAGAGGACAAGGCAAAGATCGCTCAGGGTGGTTTCTTTGAGCGTGGCTGAGAGGCGTGGCAGGACGTGCTGTCGGTGGTACTCCAGGTTATCTACCTGATCATCTACGTCTTCCTGTTGACCCTTATCGCCCGATTTATCCTGGGTACGGTGCTCAGTCTCGGCCGCCGTTGGCGACCGGCTCGCGGGGCTGCGGCAGCGCTCGAGATGGTCTGGAGCGTCACCGATCCACCCCTCAAGGCGTTGAGGCGAGTGATCCCACCGCTGCGAGTTGGTACGGTGAGCGTCGACCTAGCGTCTCTTGTGCTGCTGGTTATTGTGTTCGTGCTGATGTACTTCGTGCTTCCGAGCCTGATCAACCTTGCGTAGACCAGGCCCACGGAAGCACGCGGCCGCGACTGACCCGAGGAGATTCGATGCCGCTAACCCCGGCTGACGTCCACAACGTCGCGTTCAAGAAGCCCCCGATCGGTAAGCGGGGGTACGACGAGGAGGAGGTCGATGCTTTCCTCGACGAAGTTGAGCGCGAACTCGCACGACTCATCGAGGAGAACAACGAGCTCCGGGCTTCCGGCGGCCGTGCTCCCGCGCCCGGTGCGGGCGGTGACCCGCGGCTGGCCGCGGAGCTGAGCGATCTCAAGGCGACGCTCGACCGCGTGCAGCGGGAGAAGGCGTCGGCCGAGCAGGCCGCCCGGCAGATGCAGGGCGAGCTGGAGCAGGTCCGCGCCCAGGGCGGCGGCGCCGCTGGCGGCGACGGCGAGCAGCAGGCGCTGCGGGTGCTCATGATGGCCCAGCGCACCGCTGACGACCACGTCTCCGACGCCCGTCGTGAGGCGGAGAAGCTGCTCACCGACGCGCGCACCAAGGCCGACGAGCTGACCCGCGAGGCCCGCTCCAAGGCCGAGGCTCTTGAGCGCGACGCGCGCACGCGTCACCAGGAGGCCATGGGCGGCCTCGAGTCCAAGCGTGCCGCCCTGGCGAAGCACCTTGAGGAGCTCAAGCAGTTCGAGCGGGAGTACCGGACCCGTCTCAAGGCGTACCTGGAGAGCCAGCTCCGTGACCTGGCCGGCCGGGGCGAGGCCCTGGCCGACGAGCCGTCCCGCAACGGTGCCGTCGAGGCGCCGCGTCCGGCGGGCGGGGCCGGTGGTCTGGCGACCGCAGGTGCCGGTTCGCTGGGTGCCCCCGGCGGGCGTGCCGCGGACAGCGCGGCGCACTAACGCGTGACCGGGGTGGGCGCCGCACCGCGCCCGCCCCGTACACCGACCCATCGCGTACGACGCGATGGTTCAATGGTGCGTGGCCAGCGTTGACGCGACGATCATCGCGATCCGGGTGAAACCCGGCGCGCGCCGGCCGCGCGTCGGCGGCTCCCGCGAGGGCGCCCACGGCCCGGCCCTCATCGTCGCGGTGTCCGCGCCGGCCGTCGACGGCCGCGCCACCGAGGCCGCGCTCCGCGCGCTCGCGGACGCGTTCGGCCTGCGCTCCTCCGATGTCGCCCTCCGTGCGGGCGAGACCAGCCGCGACAAGCTCGTCGCCGTCACCGCGCCGCCCGAGTCCTGGCGCGCACGGCTCGCCGACCTCCGTGGGGACCCTGCCCGGTGACCGAGAGTCTCGACCACGCTCTGCTGATCGGGGCGCTCGTTCTGCTCGTTGCGGTCGCCGCCGTGCGCCTGTCGACCCGGGTCGGCCTGCCGAGTCTGCTCATCTACCTGGCGATCGGCGTCCTCCTCGGCGAATCCGGCTTCGGCCAGATCGAGTTCGATAACTACGACCTCACCCGGGTGCTCGGCGTCTGCGCGCTCGCCGTGATCATCGCCGAGGGCGGTCTCTCCGCCCGTTGGTCGACGGTGCGTCCGGTGCTGGCGCCGGCGGTCACGCTCGCGACCTTCGGCGTGGTGATCAGTGTCGCGGTGGTGGGCGTCGTGGTCCACCTGCTGCTGGACGTGCCGCTGCAGACGGCCCTGCTCTACGGGGCGGTGCTCTCCTCGACCGACGCCGCGGCCGTCTTCTCCACCCTGCGCCGGCTGCTCGTGCGGCCCCGGCTGGCCGCCACGTTGGAGGCCGAGTCCGGCATCAACGACGCGCCGGCCGTCCTCCTGGTGATCGCGCTGTCCGTGCCGACGCTGTCGGACCTGGTCTGGTGGCATGAGCTGCTGCTCATGGCCTACGAACTGGCAGCCGGCGCGGTCGTGGGCGTGCTGGTCGGCGTGGCCGGGGCGTTCGCCCTGCGGAGGGCCGCCCTGCCCGCCGTGGGCCTCTACCCGCTGGCGGCCGCCGGGCTCACGATCCTGGCGTACGCGGCGGGCGCCACCGCGCACGCCTCCGGCTTTCTCGCGGTGTACGTGTGCGGTGTGATCCTGGGCAACTCCCGCATCCCGCACCGGCAGGCGGTGCTCGGCTTCGCCGATGGGCTGGCCTGGCTCGCCCAGATCGGCCTGTTCGTCCTGCTGGGGCTCCTCGCCTCGCCCGCCCGCCTGTCGTCGGCCGTGTGGCCCGCGCTCGTGGTGGGCACCGTCCTGGTGGTGGTGGCGCGGCCCCTGTCGGTGCTGCTCAGCCTCGTGTGGTTCCGGGTGGGCTGGCGGGACCAGTTCTTCCTCTCCTGGGCGGGGCTGCGCGGCGCCGTCCCGATTGTCCTGGCCACCATCCCGCTGTCGCTTCTGGGGCCGGACATGATGCCGCTGTTCGACGTCGTCTTCGTCCTCGTCGTGATCTTCACCGTCCTCCAGACCACCACGCTGGCCCCGGTCGCCCGCTGGCTGCGGGTCACCGCCCCGGCGGAGGCGACCGAGCTGCGGGTGGAGACGGCGCCGCTGGACGAGATGAACGCGGACCTGCTGCAACTGTCCGTGCCACCCGGCTCCCACCTCGCCGGCATGTACATCGACGAGCTGCGCCTGCCCCAGGGTGCGGCCGTGACGCTCGTGTTGCGCGACGGGCACGGCTTCGTGCCCCAGCCGAACGACCGGCTGCGCTCCGGCGACAACCTGCTCATCGTGGCCACCTCGGCCAGCCGGGACGCCGCCGAGCGCCGGTTGCGGGCGGTGAGCCGGCGCGGGCGCCTGGCCCGCTGGTACGGCGAGACGGGCGACGCCCAGCCCCATTGACCTTGGGGTACGGGACGTCGCGAGTTTCCGCGTTGCCCGAAATGGTCCGGCTACGTGTGGCATGTTTGTCGGAAGCCCACAGGTTCCGTATCCTTGCCAGCCTCTGGAGTGCGCGGCGCCCCGCCGCGCGCCCGTTTTTGCATGTGGGGGACAGCCATGGCCGAGCGGGCAGGTGCCGTGCGGAAGGCCACTAAATCGGGCGTTCCGGCGACCGCCGAGACGCCCCAGGCGCGCGCCCGGACGAAGGCCGCCCCGGCCGCCGCGAAGACCACGGCGAAGAAGGCCGAGCCGGCGAAGAAGGCCGCGTCCGCCGCGAAGGCGACCCCCACGAAGAAGGCCGCGCCCGCCACGAAGGCGACCGCGGCGAAGGCCGTGCCGGCCAGGGCCACGGCCACGAAGTCCACCCCGGCCGCGAAAGCGGCGACGAAGGCGATCGGAACCGTGAAGGCTGTCAAGCCTGCCGCGGCGAAGAAGACGACCGGGGCCGCGAAGGCGGCACCGGCGAAGCAGGCGGCACCGGCGAAGAAGTCGCCGGTGACCGCGAAGACGGCGGAGAAGACGGTGCCGGCGACGAGGTCGGCGACCCGTAAGAGCACGCCCGCGGGCGGGAAGGCGCCGGTCCGACCGGCGGCGACCCCGACCGGGGCACCGGATTCCGCCGCCACCAGTGCGGCCGAGGGAGCGACCATGGCGAAGCCAGCTGACACGAAGACCCCACGCAAGGCGGCGCCGGTCAAGGCCCCCCGCACTGCCGCGGAGACCGAGAAGATCCGCGAGGCGCTCGCCGCCCGTCGCGACGAGCTCCGCGAGGAGTACGAGTCGACGCTCACCGAGATCGCCGAACTGCAGCGCGACCGGCTCACCGACTCGGCCGGGGACGACCAGGCGGACACCGGCACCAAGACGTTCGAGCGCGAACAGGAGATTTCGCTCGCGAACAACATCCTTGACCGGATCACGCAGGTGGAGCGCGCCCTCGAGCGCCTCGACGACGGCCAGTACGGCTGGTGTGAGCGGTGTGGCAACCCGATCCCGGTCGAGCGACTGGCGGCCTTCCCGTCGGCTACCCTCTGCGTGACATGCAAGCAGCTGGAGGAGCGGCGTTGACACCTGATCTTCTTTCGCCGGGTTCGGAGGGTGACCATCGCGACGCGGTGGAAGAAGATCAGCCGATTCCGCTGACCGCCCGCCGCCGGGCCTGGGTCGTGCTCGCCAGCACGGCCGCGGTGGCGATCATCCTGGACGTGATCACGAAGACGCTCGCGATCCAGCACCTGAGCGGCCAGGAGTCCGTGCGCCTGCTCGGCGGCGCGGTGTACCTGACGTTCACCCGCAACGCGGGCGCGGCGTTCAGCATCGGGACGAACCTGACCTGGATCTTCCCGATCATCGCGATCTTCGTGTGTGGCGTGATCGTGGTGCTGGCCCGGAAGCTGGCCTCGCTGCCGTGGGCGGTCGCGATCGGGCTCATCCTCGGCGGCGCCATGGGCAACCTCGGTGACCGGCTGTTCCGGTCGCCGGGGCCGTTCCGCGGGCACGTGGTCGACTTCATCAGCGTGTTCGGCGACGCGGGCGAGCGGTTCCCGGTGTTCAACGTCGCCGACTCGGCGCTGACCTGCGGCGTGGTGCTGGCGATCCTGCTGGAGCTCACCGGTCGCCGGCGCGACGGCCTGCCCGCCGACACGGACGCGCACGGCTCGTGACACTTCCGTACTCTCCGGCTGGTCGGGAGGGTGAGCGCCGCACGGTGCCGGTGCCCGATGGTCTTGACGGGCTCCGGTTGGACCTGGCGATCTCCCGGCTCTTCGGGCTCTCCCGCACCGCGGCGGCCACGCTCGTCGACGACGGCGCCGCCTCCGTCGACGGCGTTTCCCGGACGAAGTCGGACAAGGTGCGCGCGGGCGACTGGCTCGAGGTCGTGCTGCCGCCGCCGCCCGTGCCGGTCACCGAGGTCGTGCCGACGCCGGTGGACAATCTGCGCGTCGTCTTCGACGACGACGACATCGTCGTGGTCGACAAGCCTGTCGGCGTCGCCGCGCACGCCAGCCCCGGCTGGACCGGCCCCACCGTGACCGGCGGGCTCGCCGCCATGGGGCTGCGCATCTCCACCAGCGGCGCCGCCGAGCGGCAGGGCGTGGTGCACCGGCTCGACGTGGGCACGACCGGGCTGATGGTGGTCGCCAAGAGCGAGATCGCCTACAGCGTGCTCAAGCGGGCGTTCAAGGAGCGCACCGTGGAGAAGCGCTACCACGCCGTCGTGCAGGGCCAGCTGGACCCGTTCCGCGGCACCATCGACGCGCCGATCGACCGGCACCCGACCCACGACTACAAGTGGGCCGTCATCTCGGGCGGCAAGCCGAGCGTGACCCACTACGACACGCTCGAGGCGTTCCCCGCCGCGAGCCTCGTGGACGTGCGGCTGGAGACGGGCCGCACCCACCAGATCCGGGTGCACTTCTCGGCGCTGCGCCACCCCTGCGTGGGCGACCTGACCTACGGCGCCGACCCGACCCTGTCGGCCCGGCTGGGCCTGGACCGGCAGTGGCTGCACGCCCGGTCCCTCACGTTCGAGCACCCTACGCGGGGTGACGACGTGACATTCGTCAGTGAGTACCCGGATGATCTCGCCGCGGCGCTCGCCACGCTGCGTGACGCGGCCTGAGGCGTTGCCCCGCTGGATAGGATGACTTCGCCGCGCCGACCGGCCAGGATTAGTTGGCCGTGCGGGGATGGCAAAGGCCGCCGTAGTCCGTAGCCTTGGCCTGACATCGCGGTTGGGGAGGAGCAGCGTGGATACCGAGCGGGCCCAGGCCGACGCGGACGGCCGGTGGCGCGCCATCCGCGACCGCACCCGGCTCGGTGGCCGGGCCGCCCCGCCCGAGGAGGCTCCGTACGTGCCGACGCGTGATGGTGGGCGCCTGCCCTCCCGCCCAGTGCCGCCGCAGCCCACCCATGGCTACTCCGCGCCGCCCGCACAGGGCTACGCGCCGACCCACGGTCGGGCGGGTTCGTCGCCGGCCCCGCGCCCGCCGCCGGCGCCACCGGCCGCCGTGCACGACCCGGCGGTCCAGCTGCTGCGCCGCAGCTTCAACGGGCCGCGGGTGCTCGCGTTCGCCAACCCCAAGGGCGGCGTGCACAAGACCACCGCCACCGTCCTCGCGGCCGCCACGATCGGCTCCGTGCGCGGCCGGGGCGTCCTCGCCTGGGACGACAACGAGCTGCGCGGCACCCTGGGCCTGCGCGCCGGCAGCGCCCGGCACGCCCGCACCATCCGGCACCTGATGAGGGAGCTGCTGGAGGTCGAGGCGCTCTACGGCACCGAGCTGGCCGACCGGCTCGACGACTTCCTCCGTCACGCCGCGGACGGCACCTACGACGTGCTCGCCGGCGAGGAGAACCCGCGCTTCGCCGAGAAGCTCGACCCGTACTCGGTGCGTCGGGTCCTGGAGCTGCTACGTCGCACGCACGAGGTGATCTGCGTGGACACCGGCAACAACGTGGAGAGCGCCAACTGGCAGACCGTCCTGGAGACGGCCGACCAGCTCGTGGTGACCACGGTGCCCCGCGAGGACGCGGCGTTCACCGCCGACTGGATGCTCGACCTGCTGGAGGAGAAGGGCATGGGCGGGCTGGTGGCCAACGCGGTCACCCTCCTGTCGTGCCCGACGCCCCGGCCCTCGCCGCTGCTCGATGACCTCGCCCGGCATTTCGCCAGCCGTACGCGGTCGGTGGTCGTGGTGCCCTACGACCCGGCCCTGGAGCCGGGCTCGTCGATCGACTTTCCGCAGCTCGCGCCCGCGACGCGGGCGGCCTGGCTGCACGCGGCCGCGGTGATGATGGCCCCGTTCGCCCGCTGAGGCGGGCGCACAGCGGCGGTGTTATGTCTGAATTGCGCGCATAATTCGGGCTGATGTGGTTCGCTCGACGAACGGATACCCGTCGAGGAGCCTGCGATGACCAGTGGCACGCCCGGGCCCGGCGAACCGGACCCGTACGCCGACCCCGACCGACCGCCGCCGCCACCGGGCGCGGGTGGGGCTCCGCCGTCCCGACCGGACGATTCATCGGCTCCCCTGGAGCAGGGCCCGGTCGAGTTCGGCGCCGCCTGGCCCGACGCGACGGCGGGGCCGGTCGGCGGCGGCACGACGCCCTACGGCGCCGCCGAGCCCCCGGACCGCGCCGAGCCCACCGCGCCTGACCAGCCCGCGTGGCCGGGCGAGACGGTGTGGCCGGGCGAGCCTGCCACGCCAACCGAGCCTTCCGGTTCAGGTGAGTTCTCCGGTTCGGGTGAGTCTTTCGGTTCCGGCGAGCCTTCTGGTTCGGGGGAGCCTTCTGGTCCCGGCGAGCGTGCCGTTCCTGGCGAGCCCGGCGGTCCCGGCGAGTCCGCGTGGCCGGCCGGTACCGGCGGGTCCGCCTGGCCGGCCTGGCCGTACGAGCAGGCGGGTGCGGGCGGACCGGTCGGCCAGGGCGACAGCGCCGGACAGCCCGCCGGCTTCGATGCCGACGAGGAGCCGCGCGCTGGGGAGCCGTCCGTAGCGGAGCCGTCNCCGTACGTAGCGGAGCCGTACGTAGCGGAGCCGTACGTAGCGGAGCCGTCCGTCGGGGAGCCGGCGACCGCGGGTCCGCCGCCCGGCGAGCCGCCGAGCTGGTATCCACCGCCGCCCGGCCCGCCCTCGCCGCCCACGGTCGTGGTGCCCCCGCCGCCCGGGGAACCGCCGCCCGGAAAGCCACTGTCCGGCGGGCCGCTGTCCGGGGAGCCACTGTCCGGGGAACCGTCGTCCGAGGGGCCGTCCGGCCCGCCCGGCTATCCGTCCGGCGCCCCGGGATTCCCGCCGCCGGGCGCCCCTGGCGGTCCGCCGGCCGGTGCACCTCCCTTCGGACAGGGCGGCTACCCGCCACCAGGCGGCCCGGGCTACGGCCCACCGTCCGGGCCGGGCAGTCCGGCCTACGGGCCGCCGGGCGCCTACGGCGGC
>NZ_BAAALT010000226.1:0-36638 GCF_039528515.1 Luedemannella flava | reverse complement strand
GGGCGGGCGGAGCCACCCGCCGCGTTCTCCGCGTTCGAACCCACCCGGCCCGCCCCGCCCGCCGGGGAGGACCGGCCCGTGCACCCGGCCTGGCGGGCCCGCGAGGCGGAGCCGGCCAGGCCCGCGCCGCCGCAGGCCGCGGCCACGCCCGCAGACACCTCGCTGATGGTCGACGCCGAGGTTATCGACGACGAGCCGGCGCCCGTCAACGCTCCGCAGTCGCCGGTGGCCCCGTGGGCCGAGACGGTGGCCGGCCCCCGGCCCGAGACCCAGCGCCGCGCGGCCGAGATGCTCGCTGCCTGGCGCAACGAGTCCTTCGAGGACCCCGAGTCCACCGACCCGCCGGCCGCCGAGCCTGTGGCATATCCGCAGGCCGAGACCGCCCACCCCACGCCGGTCGAGACCGAGCCGACGTACGCTTCCTGGCACGCCGAGCCCGCGCTGGTCGAGCCGACGCCCGAGGTCCCGACCGCCGAGCCGTGGCGCCCCGATCGGCCGTCGGCGTCAGCCGACCCCGTGACCGACGACGCCATGCTGGTGGGTCCACGGCCGGACGAGACCCCGGCCGCGGGGCCGTCGGCATTCGAGCCGCCCGCCGCGGTGGCCTCCGCAGCGGACGCCCACGCACCGGACACCCACGCGTCAGCCACGCCCGACCCCGCGGAGCGCACCGGCCCGTTCACGCCGGCGGACAGTTGGGCGGCAGGCTTCTCTCCGGCCAACCAGACCGAGTCCGCGCTGCTGCTGGCGGCCGAGGACAACAACACCGACCAGTTCCTGTCGACGCTGCTGCTCGCGCGCGTCGTGCTGCCGGTGCCGCCCGGCACGTCGCCGCACATGCTGCCCGCCGACCCGTCGTTCCCCTGGCAGCTGGAGGAGCTGGACGGCGAGACCTTCATCTCGGTGTTCACCTCCCCGGAGCGGCTGACCGAGCACATGCGCCGCCTCGGCGCGGAGACCGGCTCGCTCAGCTTCCGGTTCGTGCAGCTCATCGGCGCCTGGCCGGATCCGGACATCGCGTTCGCGGTCAACCCGGGTACGCCGGTCGGCGCCACCCTGCCGGGCAGCCAGATCGTCGCCCTGGCGTCCTGGGCGGCGGACGTCGGCCTGCGTGCCGACCCGGCCGGCGAGGTGGTGCTCGCCAACCCGGCGCCCACCGGCACGGTCAGCACCTCGATCCTCGGCGCGTCGCAGCGGGACCGCCTCACCGTGATGCAGAAGCCGATCGGCGCGAGCCAGGTCCCCATCTACCTGGAGCGCGGGTACGACCGCGTGCACGGGTTCGTCAACCGCGTCACCGAGGTCGACCACCTCACCACGCCCCGGGAGCTCTACGACTCGCTCGGCCTCGGCTACCCCGGCTCGGAGATCCGTCCGGACGACGCCGAGATCTTCGTCCTCCGCTGGGTCGCGCACCGCGGCGACCTCTACCGGATCCCGTACGGCGGCCCGCACGAGGCGGCCATGCGCGCCATGCAGGGTTGGGTGATCGAGCGCCCGCCGTTCCGCGGCAACGGGTTCGCGCCCGGCGAGGGCGAGGTCATCGCCGAGTTCAAGGTCGACAGCGTCCGGCTGCCGCACGGAGCGACGATGTGGCGACTGGCCGCGGACGGCACCGAGTCGCTCGTCGCCACGTTCGACGCGGACGGTCCGCGCTGGCGCCAGGCGGGCGAGTGACCATGCGCGACGGTTACGTGGCCACCTGGCAGGACAAGGAGTACGAGGCGAGCCCCGACGGCGACGAGATCCGGCTGTACTCGACGGAGCAGGAGAGGGGCTTCGCCCCCGTGCGCCCGGGGCGTTACCTGCGCATCGTGCTCGCCAAGGACGTCACCGACTTCGCGTACGTGCGCACCACCTGCCGCTGGCGCGACGCGCCGTTCATCGTGCTCGCCGAGCAGGACGGCTGGCTGCGCGTGGAGTACACCGGCGGCAAGTACCCGGTGGCGCAGGCCCTCGGGCTTGAGGAGTTCGACTTCGGCGTCTACCAGGGTTGGGCGCCGGCGAGCGAGGTCACCGAGGTGCGCGAGCAGCGCGTGTGACACCGCGTGTCCGGGCTCCGGTGCGGTCGTTGAAATCAGCGTGCCGTGGGGGATTCTGTCCGAAGTTGCCCTTTTCGTCTTCCGGCTGCTGCCACGCCGCCCGAGGCGCTGGCTGCGCGAGCAGTTCTCCCGGCAGCGCCAGCAGTGGATCGTCCGCCAGATCTTCCGGCAACGCCGCGTACGGCGGTCGCCGGTGGGCGGCACGCGCCGCGGCTGGGAGGGCGGCCGCCCCGTGTCGGCACGCGTGGTTACCGACGTCGTCCCGATCGAGCTGCGCCGGCGGACGTTCGACGAGGTGACGGCGGCGCTCGACGCGGCCGGGGTGACCTGGTTCGGTCTGCCGAACAACGACCTGCGCAGCGTCGTCGCGGTGCGCAGCCAGCACCCGCACAAGCTGCTGCGCCAGCTCGGCGAGGCGCCCGAACTGGCGGGCGCGGTCGTCGAACCGATCCACCCGCCGCGGCGGCCACGGCACCGCTTCGGTCGGCTGCGGACGCGCCCGGACCGTCCGACCGGTGCGGACGCGGGCGCGGCGCTCGCCGCGGCCGTCGGGCCGGAGCCGATGGCGAGCCCGCGCGGCACCCCGGTCGGCCCGCTGGCGGCGGCCCTGAGCTACCTCGGCTTCGGCCGCGCGGCGGGCAGACTGATCGGCGCGCGGGTGTTCTTCCCGGCGACTGACCCGACGGGCGCGTGGCTGCTCGGCTCCGACTACGCCTGCGAGATCGAGTTCTGGGGCCGCGACGAGACGCGCCTGCTCGCGCCCCGGCCGAACCCGATGGGCACCACGCTGCCGATCACCGACCAGACCGTGGTCGCCCCCGAATGGGTGCTCAACGGCCACGTACCCACGTCACCGCAGGCGCCGAAGGTCCGCACCCGGGCCGCGCTGGCCCGCATCCCCGTCGACCGGATCACGTTCCCGATCGACGCGGTCTACACCTGGGTCGACGGCGCGGACCCGGAGTGGCAGGAGCGCAAGGCGGTCGCGCTGGCAGGCCTGAGCAGCGGCCTGCTGCACTCGTCGGCGGCGGGCGAGTCGCGCTTCGTCGACCACGGGGAGCTGCGCTACTCGCTGCGCTCGCTCAGCTATTTCGCGCCCTGGTTGCGCCGCATCTACCTGGTCACGGACGGTCAACTGCCGCAGTGGCTGGACCAGTCGCATCCCGCCATCACCGTCGTCGGTCACCGCGAGATCTTCGGGAGTACGGGCATCCTGCCCACCTTCAACTCGCACGCGATCGAGGCGCGGCTGCACCGCATCACCGGCCTGGCGGAGCACGTCATCTACTTCAACGACGACATGTTCCTGGGCCGGCACGTCGCGCCGACGATGTTCTTCCACGCCAACGGGGTGGCCAAGTTCTTCCCGGGCGCCGGCCACGTGGGCCTCGGCCCGGCGAGCGCGCAGGACCCGCCGGCCGACGCTGCCGGCAAGAACAACGCCGAGGTCATCGCCCAGCGCTTCGGCCGCACGGTGAGCGGCCGGCTGCGCCGCGTGCCGTACCCGTTGCAGCGCAGCGTCATGGAGGAGATCGAGGCGCTGGTGCCCGACCCGGTGCGGGCCACGGCCGGGCACCCGTTCCGCCACCCGCAGGACCTGTCGATCCCGTCCGCGCTGCAGCACTACTGGGCGTTCCTCAACGGCCGCGCCGTGCCCGGCCAGATCGCCGACGGCTACGCCGACATCGCCGACCCCTACACGCCGGTCCTGCTGGCGCGCTGGCTGCGCCGCCGCGACCGGGATGTCTTCTGCCTGGACGACACGGGCGCCGACCCGACCGGCATCGTCCAGCAGGAGCAGATGCTCGCCGAGTTCCTCGAGGCGTACTTCCCGTTCCCGGCCCCCTTCGAGCGCGGCGCCGACCCCGACGTCCGCCGCCAGGGTCGCCCCGAGGCCGACCAGGTGGGCGGCGCCCCGCACGAGCCCGCTCCGGTCCCCGGCGCCCGCCGCGCGGTGGTCTACGACCGCCCACCCCGCCTCGACCGCCTCGACCCGACCCCGGAGCCCCGCGACGACGCCCTCTTCTAGTGGTTACACAAGGTGAGGGCGCCCCGTCCTTCGACACCCACCCCCACCCACTTTGCTCTGCTTCCCTATAGGAATCGCTTACGCTGGGTGGTAGCGAACAAAAGCCTCAAACCAACATCTCCACAGCTCATACCCAGTGCTTCCCATAGGGAAGCAGAGCAAAGTGGGTGGGGTGAGATGCGTGGGAGGGCCAGCCAACTACGCCATGTGATCAGCGGGCAGATGCACCCTGAGTGACGCCGTCAGGGTTCGCGGGCCCAGCGGATGATCTCCTTGCTGACCTCGTCGGGGGCCTCCCGGTGGAGGAAGTGGCCGTAGCCGTCGAGGAGGCGCCACTCGTAGGGCTCGGTGACGTAGCGGCCCGAGCCCGCCGCGGTGGCGGGGAGGGTGGCGCCGTCGGCGCCGCCGTGCAGTTGCAGGGTCGGGGCGACGATCGGCAGGCGCAGTTGCTTGCGGAAGCGGTGGCCGTGCAGGCGCAGCACGCTGCGGAACGCCCAGCGGTACGTCTCCATGGCGCAGAACGCCGCCTGCGGGATCTGCATGGCCGTTCGGCACGCGCGGTCGTACTCCGTGAACGCGTCCGTCTCCAGCCACGCCGGGCCGCCCCAGCGGCGCAGGTAGTCGCTGACCGCCTTCGCGTCATGGCGGGTCAGCGCGTGCTCGTACCGGGGGATCTGGAATCTGAGGGCGGGCAGCGCGGCGGTGAACTGGCCGCGGACGTCCGTGAGCAGCGCCGCGCGTACGCGCAGCGGGTGCGGGGCCGAGAGGACGACCAGGCGGCGCACCGACTTGTGGTGGAACGCGGCCGTGGTCCAGGCGAGCAGGCCGCCGAAGCCGGCGCCGACCAGCACCGCGTCGCGTTCGCCGAGCGCGCGGATCAGCCCGGTCACGTCCCCGGCCAGCGTGTATCCGTCGTACCCACGAGGGGGTTTGTCGGAGGCGCCGTAGCCGCGCAGATCAAGGGCGACCGCCCGGTAGCCCGCGTCCGCGACGGCGGTCAGCTGCTGGTGCCAGGCCCACCAGAACTCGGGGAACCCGTGCAGGAACAGCACGAGCGGGCCGTCGCCGAGCTCGGCGACGTGGAAGCGGCTGCCGTTGGCGTTGATGAAACGGTGCGTCCAGGGACCGTCAACGAGCACGCTCGACTCGTCCACCTGGTCGGGTTCCATGACGCTCAGCGTAGAGGTGACTGTGGCCGGCCACGCGTTCGCATGGCCGGCCACAGATGGTGCGTTGGTGCTAGCTGAACGTGACCTTCACCGTCATCAGGTTGATCAGGCCCTCGATGTCCTTGGTGACCTTGATCTTGACGCCCTGGCCGGCGACCTTCACCGAGCTCAGGGGGTTGGCCGACGACCAGTACCTGTTGGGGTCGCTGTCGTCGAAGGTCGGGATGGCCGGCTGCGCCGGCACCGCGACCGCCGCACCGTTGCGGTGGAACGTCACGGCGTCGGTCTTGTGCAGACCGAACGTGGCGTCCCACGGCTGGCGCCGGTTGCCGAGTCGCGCGCCGTCCGGGAAGACGATCGGCGCGGGCCGCGCGTCCACCGGCAGGACCAGACCGCCACCGGGGTGGTCGATCGTGTTGTTGTCCTCGAAGGAGTAGTCCACATACCAGACCAGCAGACCGTTCTGGTACGGGAAGTGCTCCACGAAGCTCGGCCTGGTGTTCAGCCACCCGAAGTTGTACGGGCCCGTCTTCAACGTCTTGTCGTAACCGACGTACTGCCGGTTCTCCGCGATGTAGAAGTTCGGGATGCCCTCCACCACGGTGTAGCCCGGCATCTGGGTGAAGCCGGCCGCGGTCCAGGGGCCCGCCACGTCATCCGGGTCGGCGGTGGTGGTGCCGTTGATGGTGACCGCGGTGGCGTCCAGGAACGGACCCGCGAAGTGCAGGCCGCCGTCCGTGGCGTAGCGGAACCGGAAGGTCACCGTCTGCCCGGCGTACGCCGACAGGTCGTAGCTGAGGTCGACCCAGTCGGTCACCCCGTCGAGGTCCGCGTCGGATTGGCCGTCGACCGGGGCGCCGACCTGCGTCCACGAGGTCGACCCGGCGGTCTGCACCTCGGCGAACAGGTAGTCGTAGCCGGCCTCGATCTCGTACCAGGCCTTGGCGGACAGCGAGGCCGTGGCGCCCGCGGGGATGGTGATGCTGCGCGTCAACGTGTTGTTGAGCCCGTCAGCGCTGCCGCCCCACCACTCCAGCGATCCGGAGGCGGGGGTGTTGTACTCGGTCCTGACCGTCTTGTCGGGCAGGTTGACGACGACCGCCTGCGGCAGGATGCCGCTCGTGTCGCCGGCCGCGCCGAGCGTGACCGTTTTGCCCGTGCCGTAGTCGACCGTCTTGTAGTCGAGCCAGCCGAGGAACAGCTTCTCCCACGGGCCCATGTAGCCAGGGGTGGAGCCGATGTCCTGCTTGCCGTGGTTGAGCCATGAGCCGCCCGACATCAGGGTCCAGAACGCCGTGCCGTTGTCGCCGCCCGCGGTGTCGTACAGGTCCGGCAGACCGAGGTCGTGACCGTACTCGTGGGCGAAGACGCCGAGGCCGCCGTTCTCCGGCTCGGTGGTGTAGTCGCCGACCCAGATGCCCGTGTCGCCGATCGGCGCGCCGCCGTAGAGGTTGCCCTCCGGGCCCGACGAGCCGTACCCCGTGGAGTAGGCGTACCAGCGGTGCGACCAGATCGCGTCCTCGCCCTGGTCACCGCCCCCGGCCTCCTCGCCCTCCCCGGCGTGGATCGCCTGGAAGTGGTCGATGTAGCCGTCCGACTCGTTGAAGTTGCCGTCGCCGTCGAAGTCGTAACGGTCCCAGATGTCGAACTGCTTCAGGTACGTGGTGATCTCGGCCTTGGTCTTGCCGGCCGCGAGCTGCGCCTTGTACCAGGCGTTGATGGTGTCCGCGACGAACGGCCAGTACCCCGCGGCGTCGTTGGGCAGCGCGTTGCTGCCGTACGTCGCCTCGTTGTAGGGCACCTTCACCCAGTCGCTGACGTCGCCGCCAACGGTGTAACGACCGCTCGACTGCTTGAGGTAGAAGTCGTACATCGACTCCTTCTTCTTGCTGAAGAGCAGGTCCTTGTAGTACGCAGGGCTGAAGTCCGAGGCCCAGATCGTGGAGTTGTCGTCCGTGGTGGAGCCGTCGTAGACGCGGTCCGGCTCGGCGATCTGATTGTGCAGCGGACCGGCGGTGCCACCCGAGACCGGCTTGGTCTGGTCGCCGAACTCCACGAGGATCGTGAAGATCGGGTCGGTCTTGGGCTTACGCTTCCATTCGACCCACTTGTTCCCGGCGAGCCGGACGACCTCCGAGCCGTTGCGCTGGATCGGCGTCGACTTCCCGGTGACCAGGTTGGCGACGGCCTCCTTGCGCAGCGCCTCGGCACGCTCCTGCTGCGGGCTGGACAGGTTGTCCGCGCGATGCAGGGATGTGTTCTCCGTAGGTGCGATCTTGCCTGGTCCGGCCGTCGGCGCCGCGGTCGCGGAGCCGGTGGTGAGGCCTGACACAAGAACGCCGGCGGTCAAGCCGGCGAGTACGGCGGTGGTACGCCTCTTCAAGGGTCCTCCCTTCCCCTCATCGCTACCGTCGGGGACGGCGATGCGGGGCAGGATCGGCCGCCCGACTGTCGCATGTAGACGCCTCCCCGACACCGGGTGCGGGCGTGTTCGCCGGGCCACCCAGAGTGTGCTCCCGACACACTTACAGAAGGGAGCGACCTGTGTCACTGGGCGAGGCGTAAATTTTTCTATACGCAGGATGCGTTGTGCACTGGTATCAAGGCACATTTCGGAATATTTGGGTGTCCCATGACAGCAGTAAGGCCGGAAATGCTGCGTAAGCATCTCCGGCCTTAGCTGTGTAAGGAGGGGGTAATCAGTCCTCGCTGGCGGACGGCGCCTGGAGGCCCTTCGAGATGAGGTCCATGACCGACGAGTCCTGCAGCGTCGTCACGTCACCGAGCGAGCGGTTCTCCGCGACGTCGCGCAGCAGCCGCCGCATGATCTTCCCGGACCGCGTCTTCGGCAGCTCCGCCACGAGCATGATCTGCCGCGGCTTCGCGATCGGACCCAGCGTCCTCGCCACATGGTTGCGCAGTTCTGCGACGAGCTCCTCGCTCGCGTCCGCGCTGCCCCGAAGGATAACGAACGCCACGATCGCCTGTCCCGTGGTCGGGTCGGTGGCGCCCACCACAGCCGCCTCGGCGACCTTCGGGTGCGACACGAGCGCCGACTCCACCTCGGTCGTCGAGATGTTGTGGCCGCTCACCAGCATCACGTCGTCGACGCGGCCGAGCAGCCACAGGTCGCCGTCCTCGTCGCGCTTCGCGCCGTCGCCGGCGAAGTACAGGCCCTCGAAGCGCGACCAGTACGTGTCGAGGAAGCGCTGGTCGTCGCCCCACACGGTGCGCAGCATCGACGGCCACGGCTCGCGCAGCACCAGGTACCCGCCGCCGCCCGGCGGCACGCTCACCGCGGTGTCGTCGACGACGTCGGCGCTGATGCCCGGCAGGGGCCGCATCGCCGAGCCGGGCTTGGACTCGGTCACGCCGGGCAGCGGCGAGATCATGATGGCGCCGGTCTCGGTCTGCCACCACGTGTCCACGACCGGGCACGTGCCGGCGCCGATCTGCTCCCGGTACCAGATCCAGGCCTCGGGGTTGATCGGCTCGCCCACGGAGCCGAGCAGCCGCAGCGACGACAGGTTGAACTGGGCCGGGATGTCGTCGCCCCACTTCATCATCGTGCGGATCAGCGTCGGGGCCGTGTACAGGATCGTCACGCCGTACTTCTCGACGATCTCCCACAGGCGGCCCTTGTGCGGTGTGTCCGGGGTGCCCTCGTACATGATCTGGGTCGCGCCGTTGGACAGCGGGCCGTAGACGATGTAGCTGTGCCCGGTCACCCAGCCGATGTCGGCCGTGCACCAGTACACGTCGGTGTCGGGCTTGAGGTCGAACACGGCGTGGTGCGTGTACGACGCCTGGGTCAGGTAGCCGCCCGTCGTGTGCAGGATGCCCTTCGGCTTCGCCGTGGTGCCCGACGTGTACAGGATGAACAGCGGGTGCTCGGCGTCGAACGGCTGCGCCTCGTGCTCGGCGGACGCGCCCTCGACCGCGTCGTGCCACCAGACGTCCTTGTCGCCCCAGGCGACCTCCTCGCCGGTGCGGCGCACCACAAGGACCTTCTCGATGCTCGGGCAGCGCTCGACGGCCTCGTCGACGGTCGGCTTGAGGGCGGACGGCTTGCCGCGCCGGTACCCCCCGTCGGCGGTGATGACCAGCTTCGCGTCCGCGTCCTGGATGCGGCCCGACAGCGCGTCGGCGGAGAAGCCGCCGAACACGACGCTGTGCGTGGCGCCCACCCGCGCGCAGGCGAGCATCGCCACGGCCGCCTCGGGGATCATCGGCATATAGATCGCGACCCGGTCGCCGGCGCCGACGCCCAGGTCGGTGAGGGCGTTGGCCGCCCTGCACACGTCGCGGTACAGGTCCGCGTACGTGATGGTGCGGGTGTCGCCCGGCTCGCCCTCCCAGTGGATGGCCACCTTGTCGCCGTTGCCCGCGAGCACGTGCCGGTCGAGGCAGTTGTAGGCGATGTTGAGCTGCCCGCCGACGAACCACTTCGCGAAGGGCGGGTTCGACCAGTCCAGGACCTGGTCCCACGTCTTGTGCCAGTGCAGGCGCTCCGCCTGCTTCGCCCAGAAGGCGAGCCGGTCGGCGGCCGCCTCGTCGTACGCTGCCGCGGTCACGTTGGCCTGGGCGGCCAGTTCCGCCGGGGGCGCGAACCGCCGGTTCTCCTGGAGCAGGTTCGCCAGGGTCTCGTTCACCTGGTTACCTCGCTTCGTACGCTCATGCCGCCGCTCCTTCGCGGATAAATTAGGACGTCATCTCCGGCCGGGCCGGCACGCCGCGGCCCTCCGTCCAGCAGGCTAGTCGCCGTGCAGGACCCCGGCGACCTGCGGGGGAATCCGGGTGCGCCGAGCTGTCGGCTGGCTGCGCCGATAGGCTGGCTCCCCGTGACAAGCCCGCTGGCCCCCCTGCTCGACCTGCCCGACGTAGCCGAGGCCGGCGACCGGGCGCGCGAGGCCGTCGACGCCGCGCTGCGCCACCGCGCGTTGCGCCGCCAGGGCGGACCCCTCGCGGCCGAGGTGGGCCTGCGGTCCGCGCGGTGCAGCGCCGCGTTGGAATCTCACGAGTACGGGCTGGAAGCGCTGCGTTCGGGCACGGTGACCGATCCGGTGGCGCAGGGCGCGCTGCGCCTGTCCGCCGCGTTGGACGCGCTGGCGCCCCGGTGGACGAGCGCCCCGCGTCAGGTGTTGGCGCGGTTGCACGTACTCGCCGCATCGGGGTCGACCGACGCGGACCTGCTGGGGCGCCCGCAGCTGGACCACGACGGCATGGGCCGGCTCGACGCCCTGCTGGCTCTGCTTCCCTCTGGGAATCGGGGGGTGCCCGCGTGGCTGGTCGCCGCCGTCGTGCACGGGGAGCTACTCGCGCTGCGGCCCTTCCCGGGGCCGAACGGGCTCGTGGCGCGCGCCGCCGCGCGGCTGACCCTGATCTCCGGCGGCCTCGACCCCCGTGGGCTGCTCGCCCCCGAGATCGGTCACCTGGAGCGCCAACCCGAGTACGTGGGCTGCGCGAACTCCTTCGCCACCGGCACCCCCGACGGGGTGCGTGCGTGGCTGAAGCACTGCGCGGCCGCCACCGAGCTGGCGGCGGCCGCGCTCACCGGGATCGGCGACGAGCTGCTGGGCTGAGCTACTGCGGCTGCACCGGGCTCTGCGGCGCCGGCGGCACCGGGGCGCCCGGCTGGGAGCCGGCGAACGGCGCGGGCTGGCCGGGCTGGTTGCCGAACGGCTGGTAGGGCGCCGGGACGCCCGCCTGCGGGGCACCGTAGGGCGCCGCAGGGGCACCGTAAGGTGCCGCCGGCGCCGGCTCCTCCTTCGAGCGCTTGATCAGGGCGATGATGCCCTTGCCCGCGAGGATGAACGGCAGCAGCGCGATGTACAGGTTGATGATGATCGTGCCGCCGAACAGGAAGACGTAGCCGGCCCAGCCGGCGATGCCCAGGCCCGCGACGGCGCTGAAGATCCGCCAGCCGATCTTGTTGCCGGGGAAGAAGCTGGTGATGAAGAGCAGGACGCCGCCGATCATGTAGATCGGGAGGATGACGTCGCCGAGCCCGTTGTCGAGGTCGATCACTGCGAGGTTCATGTGTGCTCCGGGGTGGTGGTGGTTCAGCCGGAACACCATAGCGACGAAGATCGTCGTCCGCAGCCCCGCTAGCAGGCTAGATGACGCGAGGACGGCGCCCCGCGGTGGAGGCGCCGTCGGCCATGGTTAGTCGGGTTAACAAGCGTGCACCTTACGATCGTTATCGGCGGGCCCGGTGAGGAGCGTCGCCGCAACGTGCCTACCCGCGGCTGGTCGCGCGTGGGTACCCGACTGCCATGTACGGAACGCTATGCGATGAGTCGGACTTGCGCTCTTCGCGGATTCCGTACCACCTTTCTACGCCCCTCCGGGCCGTCGCGCCAGCGCTCGGGCCGAAGTTGTGACAGGCCTTCACACTGTTCCGCACGTGATTACCCGCGAGTGTATTCCCAGCTCAGGTAGCTGTGAGGGCGAGCGCGGCGGCCCGGCGCCGGCGGCCGTAGATGGCCAGCCCGATCGCCACGCCCACACCGAGCGCCGCGGCGGCCGCCGCGACCGGCACCCCGGGCCGCTCCCGCAGCCGGCGGGCCAGCGGGATCGGGTGGCGGAACTCCAGGATCGGCCAGTCCCGCTCGACGGCCACGCGCCGCAGGCCCCGGTCGGGGTTGACCGCGCTCGGGTTGCCCACGCACTCCAGCAGCGGCACGTCGGAGATCGAATCCGAGTACGCATAGCTCGCCGCGAGGTCGTAGCCGCGCTCGGCCGCGAGCTTGCGGGCCGCGTCGGCCTTCGTCGGCCCGGCCGCGTAGTAGGCGACCTCGCCCGTGTACCGTCCGTCGGCGACCACCATGCGGGTCGCGATCACGTCGGTGATGCCGAGCTTCTCGACGATCGGGCGCACCATCTCCTCGCCGGAGGTGGACACGACGATGACGTCGCGCCCCGCCGACTGGTGGTTGGCGATGAGCGCGGCCGCCTCGGCGTACACGTACGGGTGAATGAGTTCTTCCAGCGCCTCGCGGACGATCTGGTTGACCTGCTCCACCCGCCAGCCCCTGCAGAGGTCGGCGAGGTAGTCGCGGATGCGGGCCATCTGGCTCTCGTCCGCCCCGCCGACGCGGAACAGGAGCTGCGCGTACGCCGCCTTGACCATGTCACGGCGCGAAATGAGGCCGTCCCGGTAGAAGGGGCGGCCGAACGCGAGCGCACTCGACTTGGCGAGGATCGTCTTGTCGAGGTCGAAAAAGGCGGCACTGCGATCCACGGCCGGCAAGTCTAGCCGTCAGGCGCCATCTGTGAAATGTCTTTCACCCTTGACGGGCTTTCGGGGCGTACGCGGCGTCCCGGATCGTGAAACACTGCCGCACACACCTCAAGGGGGCCTACGCAGTAGGGGCCTCGACGCGCCGGCCGGTTTCGGGCATGCTTGTGTTTGCGACACCGATTCAGTTCTGGCGCATCGTGTCGCAGGCTATCCCTTTCGCGTGTTTACGTGCGCAGTTCGCCCGTAACCACGCACGCAAGTGTCGGTGGCCGCACCCCCCGCGGTCACCGCATGAGTCCGGCTCGACCCCCCCGGAGCCGAACTCATCGACGACCCCCGTCACCCCCCGGACGGGGGTCGTCCCTTCTGCCGGAGGCTCCTCGAAGCCAGGTGGGAAGACCCGATGTACCTCCTGCAGATAATCGGCCAACTCAGGTGCAGCCGGTGTAGGGGACGTCGCCGAGGTCGTTGAAACCGCCGACGTCGACGAGGTCGGCGGAGGTGACCGGATCGATGAGGAACCGCACGGGGTACGGCGCAGGGCAGGCCTCGGTCACGTCGTACAGCGCCCATATCCAGTCGAACCCGCCGGCAGGGATCAGCCGCGTCGGCTGCCCCGCCGCGGCGGCGCCCATCGGGACAACCCCCAACTGACCGCATGCGCCCCACCCCACGCCGCGCAGGCTCAGGCCGCCGAGCGGCGCGCTCGCCTGAAGCGAATGAACCGTGACCGTTGACGGGCCCTGGTTGCCGATCTCAATGCCCACCTGCAGTGTCTTTCCGTTCTGTACGGAGCACTGGCGGCCGGTCGCCATGACGTCTGCGGCGGTGCCGGCGGGCTGCTGCGAGGTCGGCGCCGGGGCGGGGGCGGTAACGCGTCCCAGCGCGAACGCGACGAGAACCGCGAGGATCGTCAACACCAGACGCTGCTGCGGCCACCGCTGACGTCCACTAACCGGCGGCTCCTCACCTGAGCGCGGGGTGATGTCGATCGGATCGACGCGTTCCTCGTCGGGCACGGCCCCACTGTAGATGGCCTGGTGCCGTTCCCGGGGCGTCGCAGTTCGTTGTGGAGGGGGCGCAGCCGGTTATCCGGTCGCTGCGTTCCCGCTGGCCAACTATGGTGCCGCGCATGCGGTTGGAGAAGGTGACCCCGGAGAACTACGAGGCGGCACTTGGGCTGTCCGTGCGCCCCGACCAGGCGGACCTGGTCGCGCCGGTCGTCAAGTCGCTCGCCGAGGCGTACGTGTTCCCCGAGTACGCCTGGCCGAGGCTGATCTACGACGGTGACCGGCTGGTCGGCTTCCTGATGGCGTTCCTCGACATCCCGTGGGACCCCGACAAGGACCCCGACGACCGGCGCTCCGGCCTGTGGCGGCTCAGCATCGCGGCCGACGCGCAGGGCAACGGCTACGGCCGGTTCGCGGTCGGGGCGGTCGCCGACGAGATCCGCTCCCGCGGCGGCACCCGCATGTACGTGACGTGGGAACCGCGTGACGGCGGCCCCGAACCGTTCTACCTGAAGCTCGGCTTCCGCCTCACCGGCGAGCAGAGCGGCGGCCAGACCGTAGGCCTCCTCGAGCTCTCCTGATCATTCACGTGGTCCACAAGTTTATCCACAGGTTCGCGTTGGCGGGTGACGGCGGAGGGCGGCACCGGGAGGCTGGGCGGTGTGAGCCGACCATCATTCCCGTCCCGTGGTGATTCGCGTCGTCCTGCCGGACGGCGGTCCTGGGACGGCCATCCGGGCCTGGTCGCACTGCTCGACGAGCAGGCGCAGGTGGTGAGTGGGGGGCAGGTGACGAGCTTCCTCTCGCGGGACGCGGTGATGCGGCTGGTGGCGTCCGGGCGGTGGCAGCGGCCGCACCGGGGCGTGTTCGTCGCACACAACGCGCCGCTGACTGAGGAGCAGCGCCTCTGGGTCGCAGTCCTGGCCGTCGGCGGCAGCGAGCCGGCCCTGCTGGGTGGGTTGACCGCCCTTCGGGCAAACGGGCTGAGTGGTTTCGAGCGGCCGACAGTGCACGTTCTGTTGCCGGCCGATCGGCAGTTGACGCTGCCGCCGACCGACGTTCTCGTGCACCGCACCAGCACGTTGGTGGCGCGTGACATCAACGCGGTGCGCCGGCCGCCACGCACGGCACCCGGGCGTTCGGTGGTGGAAGCGGGGGCGTGGGCCAGGTCCGATAGGGAGGCGCGCGCCATCGTGGCGGCCGCCTTCCAGCAGTGGCTCGTGCGGTTCGACGATGTGGCCGACGCGCTGGAGCGAATGCCGAGATCGCGGCGGAGGCGGTTGGTGCTCGCCACCGCACGGGACGCCGCGCGCGGGGCGACGTCGCTCGGCGAGCTGGAGTTCCTGGACGCGATCCGCGCGGCGGGGTTGCCCGAGCCGGAAAGCCAGCATGTCCGCGTGGACGCGTCCGGTCGGCGGCGTTACCTCGACTTCTACTTCGCACGGTGGCACGTACACGTTGAGATCGATGGCAGCCACCACCTCGACGTACGTCAGGCGTGGGCGGACATGGCGCGCCAGAACGAGGTGTGGCGTCGCGGCGACCGCGTCCTCCGCTTCCCGACCTGGCTCGTCCGCGAGCAACCCGAAACGGTGGTCGCCGAGCTGCGCGCTGCTCTGAAGGCGGCCGGCTGGCCGGGCTAGTCGATCACCACAATTATTCTTGGCACCGAATACGCGGAAAACCGCGTGTTCGCTGCCAAGATCCAAGGGCCGGGGCCGGGGCCGGGGCCGGGGCCGGGCGGGGCCGGGCGGGGCCGGCGGGGGCCGGGGCGGGCGCGACGAGCGGTAGAGGGGCGCGGCGAGCGGTTGTAAGCGCGCGACGAGCGGCGCGGGAACGCCCGCAAAGCGGGCGATATCGCATGCGACGAACGGCGCTCCGGGTTTCTACACTGCGTGCCATGGTCGGGGTTTCGGACGTTGAGCGGCGTGGGCGTCGGCGGGGGGAGCTGACGGTCGCGGCCGTGGCGCGGATGGCGGGCGTTTCGGCGCCCACGGTGTCCAAAGTGCTCAATGGGCGGGCGGGCGTGGCGCCGCAGACGCGGCAGCGCGTCGAGGAGGTGCTGCGCGAGCACGGGTACCGGCGACCGGACGCCGTCGGCCCCGCAGCCATGCTCGAGGTGGTGTTCTACGCCCTGGAGAACCAGATCGCGATCGAGATCATGCGCGGCGTCGAGCGGGTGGCCAGCGAGCATGAGCTGGCCGTCGGGTTCTCCGAGATGCGCGGCCGGGAGGCGCCCGGACGGTCGTGGCTGGAGCAGGTGCTGGCGCGCCGCCCGGCCGGGATCATCGCCGTGTTCGCGGAGAGCACCCCCGAGCAGTACGCCAAGCTCGCCGCCTCCGCGATCCCCGTCGTCGCGCTCGACCCGACCGGCGAGCCGCTGCACACGACCCCGTCGGTCGGCGCCACGAACTGGAGCGGCGGCGTCGCCGCGACCCGCCACCTGCTCGAACTCGGCCACAGCCGGATCGCCACGATCACCGGCCCGCTCGACTACCTGTGCGCGCGGGCGCGGCTGGACGGCTACCGGGCCGCCATGGACGCCGCCAACGCCCCGATCGGCGCCGGCATGGTGCGCACGGGCCGGTTCGACGTCACGACCGGCCTGGTGGAGGGGCGCGCGCTGCTCGGCCTGCGCACGCCGCCGACGGCCATCGTGTGCGGCAACGACCTGCAGGCCCTCGGCGTGTACGAGGCCGCGCGCCAGGCGGGGCTACGCATCCCGCGCGACCTCAGCGTCGTGGGTTTCGACGATCTGGAGTACGCCCGTTGGTGCGGTCCCACGCTGACGACGGTGCGGCAACCGTTCGAGGACATGGGCGCCACCGCCGCCCGCGTGGTGCTCGGCCTGGCCGCCGGCGACGTCCCCGCCAACCCTCGCGTCGAGCTGGCCACCTCGTTGATCGTGCGCGAGAGCACCGACGTGCCGCGCCCATGATCGCTTGAAACTTCACATTCCCAGGAGTACGCGTCCGCGCAGGTAGCGGCCGATTTATCGCAAGTTAGGGCGTACTCGCGTGGTTTGTTTTCCGCAGGACTCCTAGCGTCACTGGTCGAACGAAATCCCTCTATGTTTGGAAACATTTCGGTCGGCGCTAGGAGGAGTCATGAGAACGAGGATCAAGGCGTTGGCGGTGGCCACCGCGACGGTGGTCGCGGCCGCCGTCGGCGTGGCCGTGGCCACCTCGCCGGCCTCGGCCGCGTCGCTGCAGCAGATCACGAACTTCGGTAACAACCCCACCAACCTCGGGTTCCACCTGTACGTGCCGGACCGGGTGCAGTCGCGCCCCGCGATCCTGGTCGCCGTGCACTACTGCACGGGCAGCGGGCCGGCGTTCTATTCGGGCTCGCAGTTCGCGTCGCTGGCCGACCAGTACGGCTTCATCGTCATCTACCCGTCGGCGACCCGCAGCGGCGCGTGCTTCGACGTGTCGACGCAGGGCGCCCTGTCCCGCAACAACACGAGCGACCCCGCCGGCATCAAGTCGATGGTCGACTGGACGGTGTCGCGGTACAGCGCCGACACCGGCCGCATCTTCGTCACGGGCGCCAGCTCGGGCGCGATGATGACCAACGTGCTGCTGGGCGTCTACCCGGACGTGTTCAAGGCGGGCGCGGCGTTCGCGGGTGTGCCGTTCGGCTGCTTCGCCACCACCGACGGTTCGATGTGGAACAGCCAGTGCTCCTCCGGGCAGCGCAGCATGACCGCGCAGCAGTGGGGCGACCTGGTCCGCAACGCCTACCCCGGCTACACCGGCGCGCGGCCGCGCATGCAGCTGTGGCACGGCACGCAGGACACCACCCTGCACTACAACAACTTCGGCGAAGAGATCAAGCAGTGGACGAACGTGCTCGGCGTGAGCCAGACGCCCGCGCGTACCGACTCTCCCCAGACCAACTGGACGCGCACCCGCTACGGCAACACCAGCGACCAGGCACCGGTTGAGGCGATCAGTATCGCGAACACCGGCCACAACCTGCCGATGTCCGGCCAGGCCGCGATGGCCATCCACTTCTTCGGCCTGGACAGCACGACGACGCCGACGAGCGCGCCGGTCACCACGCGGGGCCCGGTCACCTCCGCCCCGGTCACCACGCGCGGCCCGGTCACCTCCGCCCCGGTCACGTCCGCCCCGGTCACGACGGGCGGCCCGGTCACGAGCGCGCCGGTCACCACGGGCGGGACAGCCTCCTGCAAGGTCACCTACACGGTGAACGCGTGGAACACGGGCCTGACGGCCGCCGTCACGGTCAGCAGCGCCACGGCCGTCAACGGCTGGAGGCTGGCGTTCACGCTGCCCAGCGGGCAGACCGTCACGCAGGCGTGGAACGCGACCATCTCGCCGACGTCCGGCGCGGTGACCGCGACGAACGTCAGCTACAACGCGTCCATCCCGGCCAACGGCTCGCAGAGCTTCGGCTTCAACGCGAACCACACGGGCAACAGCGGCAAGCCGACCTCGGCGACGCTGAACGGCACGGCCTGCACGGTGGCGTAACGGGAACCTCCGGCCCGCTCGCGCAGGGATGCCGCGAGCGGGCCGGATCCCGTGTCAGGCGAACGGACGTTCGAAACGTGCGGTAGGCTCCTACGCATGGCGCACCTGGCCTACCAGCCCTCGATGCTCGACGATCTCGGCCTCGACAACGCCGGTGCGGGCGGCGACGCGGCGGGCGTCGCACCGCTCGCCGGTCAGGTGCGCCGGCACCCGCTGACCCGGGGCGCGTGGGTCGACCACCTGCCCGGCTGGGTCCACCACTCCGACGCCGTCCTGGATGCCCTGCTCACCGAGGTCGACTGGCGCGCCGAGCGCCGCCAGATGTACGACAACGAGGTCGACGTCCCCCGCCTGCTGCGGTGGTTCGGGCCGGACGAGCCGCTGCCGCATCCGACGCTCACCGCCGCGCGCGACGCGCTCAACGCCCACTACGGGGCCGAGCTCGGCGAGCACTTCGTCACCGCCGGCATGTGCCTCTACCGCGACGGCCGCGACAGCGTCGCCTGGCACGGCGACACGATCGGCCGTGGGTCATATGCCGACACCATGGTCGCGATCGTGTCCTTCGGGTCGCCGCGCGCGCTGCTGCTGCGTCCGCGCGCCGGCACGGCCGACGGCGCCGCGACGCTGCGGTTCGCCCTCGGCCACGGCGACCTGATCGTCATGGGCGGGTCCTGCCAGCGCACCTGGGAGCACGCCGTGCCCAAGACCGCCAAGCCGGTCGGCCCGCGGGTCAGCGTGCAGTTCCGGCCCGTCAACGTGGCGTGACGCCCAGCGCGGCGGCCATCGTGTCGAACAGGTCGGTCTGGTCGGTGACGCCCAGCACCCGGAAGGCATCCGGGCCCTGGGCGGCGACGCGCACCTGCGTACCCGTGTGGTCCTGCGACTGCCCGGGCAGCGTCGTCGCGTAGCTCACCACCATCGGCGCCCCCTCGGCGGTGCGCAGCGTGAGGATGGCCCCGGGGCTGTGGTGGTCGTCGGTCTGCGGGTACTCGACGATCTGGCTGGTGTGGGCATGGTCGGCGGTGACGATGACGAGCGTGTCGGGATGGCGCCCGGCGTAGTCCAGGGCGACCTTGACCGCCCGGTCGAACTCGACGGTCTCGCCGATCTGCCCGCACGGGTTGGCGGCGTGATCCTGCTTGTCGATCGAGGCGCCCTCCACCTGCAGGAAGAACCCCTTCTTCGCCGAGGGCGCGTCGAGCAGCGCGATCGCCTTCGCCGTCAGGTCGGACAGCTGCGGCTGCCCGGCGGCGCGGGAGGCGTTGGGGGTGCAGGCGACCGGCGAGGTGTTCGCCGGGTAGGGCGCGGCGCGCGGGCCGGTCCACGCCAGGTCCAGGTTGCCGGTGGCGAACAGGCCGAGCAGCTTGCCGCCGGACCGGGCGCCGGCGAGGCCGGCCGCGTCGGTGACCAGGGTGTACCCGGCGGCGGTCGCCTCCTCGGACACCGGCCGCCCGGCGAACGGGCCGGCCTGCACGAGCTGGTTGAAGCGCTGTCCGCCGCCGCCGAGCAGGACGTCGACGCGGTTGGCGATGAGCTGCTCCGCGATGGAGCCGGCGCCGCCCCTGGTCCGGTCCTGGCCGGGGCAGGCCGCCATGTCCGCCGGCCCCTGGCAGCTCCGGTCGGCCACGTGGGCGCCGATGGCCGCCGGGGTGGCGTCGGTCAGTTCGGCGGTCGTCACGTTGCCGGTGCGGTACCCGGCTCTGGCGGCCAGTTCGAGGATCGTGGGCTGTGCCCGGCCGTCCGGGGTGACGCTGATGGCCCCGTTGTAGGTCTTGTGGCCGGTGGCCCAGCCGGTCGCGGACGCGGCCGAGTCGGTCACGTAGACGGGCCGCCCGTCGCGGTCCACCGCGTACGTCGTGTACGACCCGGTGAGCGGCAGCGAGTCCATCGCGAGCCGGCCCGCCGCGCCGACCGCGTAGTTGCGCGCGATGGTGATCTCCGAATCGCCCATGCCGTCGCCGACCAGCAGGATCACGCTGCGGGCGGGCCCGTCGAGCACCGCCTCCCGGGCGGCGTCGCCGTTGTGCGGCGCCGGGCGGTTGACCAGCAGGAGCGCCGCGGCCGCCGCCAGCGGCACCGCCGCGAGCATCACGGTCAGCCGGCGGCGCGGAATCGAGATCGGCATATGGGAAGCATCCCGCGATCAGGCGGGGAACCGTACCCCCCCCCGCGCCTGACGGCCGCCTCCAAGCGGCAAAGTCGCAACTTAGCCGGCTACGTCATACCGCCGAACCCGGCAAAGTTGCGACTTTGCGGGGTGGGCGGCGGGTGGGGTGATCAACGTCGCGGCGGGTCGGGTACTTGATCACGGTAGGGTCGACGGGTGAGTGCGGAGGTGGTGGCGACCCGGGCGACGGTTGGCGATCGCGCGCGGGTCGTGGAGACGGTGGTGGCGGCGTTCGCGGAGGATCCGGCGTTCCGGTTCTTCTTTCCCGACGATGACACCTATGCCGAGCAGGCGGCCGTGTTCGCCCGGTACCTGTTCGACAAGCGGGTCGGGCTCGGCACGGTGTGGATTGTGGACGGTGGGGCGTCGGTGGCCATGTGGCAGCCGTCGACGGCCGACGCCCGCGGGCCGGCGCTTGACCTGCCCGAGGGCGCGCTGGAACGCATCGGGGCCGCCGATGTCGAGGTCACCAGGCTGCTGCCGGCGACGCCGTACTTCTATCTGGGCATTCTCGCCACGCACCCGGACGCCGCCGGACGGCGGCTGGGGCGCGCGGTGATGGCGGCCGGCCTGGCCGCGGCCGCCGAGGCCGGGGTGCCCGCCTACCTGGAGACGACCACGCCGGTCAACGTCGGCATCTACGAGCGGTCCGGCTGGCGGGTGACCGGGACGGCGCAGGCCGGGCCGCTGCCGATCTGGGTGCTGAGTCACCCGGGCGGCACCTGAAAACCGCTCGCGCCACCCATTTTCGGGGCCCTAACCTCCATTCCGACCAAGGGCATCGTGGTCAGCGGCGCGCCGGCATCGCCGGTCCGCGTTCCGCGCATCGGCGGTGCCCGGCTATTGGAAACGGCCTGCAAAGCCGGGGTTCGAATCCCTCTTTCAGTGACGGTCCCGTCCGATCCGTGTCCCTTGTGGACGCCGCCCCGGCGGCCCTGCGGGCTCGTGACCACGGTCGCGGACGCCCCCGCCGACCGGGTGCGGGTGATCGGGCGGGACCGTCCACGAGGGCACGAGGAGGTGCACGTCATGGCGGTTATTCGGGTACTCGACTGGCAGCGCGCGCTGCTGTTCACGGACGGGCGGCTGGTGCGCGTCCTGGAGCCCGGCCGACACCGGTACAGCCGGGTGGACGACAAGGTCGAGACGGTCGACATGCGTCGGCGGATCACGGTCGTCAACGGGCAGGAACTGCTCACCGCCGACGGGCTGTCGCTGCGACTGTCCGCGCACCTGGGCTGGCGGGTCGCCGACCCGGCCGCGTTCGTCACCGTGGCCGCCGCCCCCGAGCAGGAGCTGTACGTCGGGGCGCAGCTCGCGCTGCGCGACCTGGTCGCGGCCGCGACGCTCGACGAGCTGGTCACCGACCGCTCCCGGCTGGTCCTCGACCCGGCGACGGTCGCCGCGCACGTTGACGGCCTCGGCATCGAGTTGATCTCGGCGGCCGTGCGCGACGTCATGCTCCCCGGCGAGCTGCGCCGGGCCGCCGTGGAGACCGTGCTCGCCCGCGAGAAGGGCCGGGCCGAGCTGGAGCGGGCCCGGGCCGAGGCGGCGTCCCTGCGCACGCTGGCCAACGCCGCGAAGCTGCTCGAGGAGCACCCGGCCCTGCTGCGGCTGCGCACCATCCAGGCGGCGTCCGCGCCCGGCACGACCGTCGTGCTCACGCCGGAGCCGGGTCAGATCGCCATCACCCCCTGATCGTCGACTCAACGAAACGGGCCACCGACGTGGCCCGTTTCGCGTTGAAGAGTGTTCATGTGCGCCTCGCGGCCGATGGGTGGCCTGTTGTCCCACCCGGTGGAAACATGAGATCCAATGTCGGACCGAGAGACGGTGGGTGAAATGCGACGTTCACGCTGGGCGCTGGCCGCGCTGGCAGCGATGACCCTGACAGTCACCATGGCCGCACCGGCGGCCGGGGCCGGGCAACCGAGGACGATTCCGATCCAGCTGCTCGCGATCAACGACCTGCACGGCAACCTTGAACCGCCGCAGGGCTCCTCCGGCAACGTCACCACGCTCGACGCCACGGGTGCACCCGTGAGCGTGCCGGCCGGCGGCGCGGCGTACCTCGCCACCCACCTGGCCCAGGCCAGTGCGACCAATCCGAACTCGCTCACCATCGCGGCCGGCGACCTCATCGGCGGCTCGCCGCTGCTGTCCGCCGCGTTCCACGACGAGCCCACGATCCTCGCGCTCAAGGCGATGGGCCTCGACGACAGCTCCGTCGGCAACCACGAGTTCGACGAGGGCAGCGCGGAGCTCAAGCGCATCAACTACGGCGGCTGCCACCCGACCGAGGGCTGCTACGACACCACCCCGTACCCCGGCGGTCGGTTCTACCTCGCGGCCAACGTGCTGGAGACCAAGACCCACCTGCCGGTGCTGCCACCCGTGTCGATCCGCAAGGTCGGCGGGGCCACGATCGGCTTCATCGGCATGACCCTGGAGGACACCCCGTCGGTGGTGACCGCCGCGGGCGTGGCCGGCCTCAAGTTCCTCGACGAGGTCAGGACCGCCAACGGGTACGCGAAGCTGCTGCGCCTCGCCGGCGTCGAGGCGATCGTCGTGCTCGTGCACGAGGGCGGCACGCCCGCCAGCCAGGTCTACAACTACAACTGCGACGCGAACGGCCCGGGCTCCGGCCTCACCGGCCCGATCGTCGACATCGCGAAGGGCCTCGACCCGTCGATCGACCTGGTCGTCTCGGCGCACACCCACCAGTCGTACGTGTGCACCATCCCCGACCCGGCCGGCAACCCGCGGCTCGTGACCCAGGCGTCGTCGTTCGGCAAGCTCTACACCGACATCGACGCGACCTACGACAAGCGCACCCGCGACTTCGTCCGCTCGTCCATCACCGCGAAGAACATGATCGTCACCCGGGACGTGACCCCCGACCCGGCGGTCGCCGCGATCGTCGCGAAGTACCAGGGGCTCATCGGGCCGATCGCGAACAAGCCCGTCGGGTACATCGCCGGCAACATCCTGGGTCGGGGCGGCAGCACGCCCGAGCGGCCGCTCGGCGATGTGATCGCCGACGCGCAGCTCGCCGCCACCTCGTCGGCGTCGACCGGTGGGGCGCAGATCGCGCTCATGAACACCGGCGGCATCCGGGCGGACCTCGTGTACGCGCAGTCCGGCGCCGAGGGCGACGGCGTGGTCACCTACGGGGAGGCGTTCGCCGTCCAGCCGTTCAACAACAACCTGGTGACGCTCGACTACACGGGCGCACAGCTGCTCACCGTGCTGCAGCAGCAGTTCACCGGGATCAACGCGGCGTCGCCGCGCTACCTGCAGATCTCGGCGAACCTGCACTGGACGGCCGACCTGAGCAGGACCGGCGCCGACCGCGTGGTCGCCGACTCGGTGACCATCAACGGAGCGCCGCTCGACCTCGCGGCGACATACCGGGTCACGGTGAACAACTTCCTCGCCGGCGGCGGCGACGGCTACCTGGAACTGGCCAACGGCCAGAACCCCCTGGTAGGCCAGCTCGACATCGACGCCTTCACCACCTACCTGACGGCGAACTCAACGCCCACCTCCCCCCTCCCGGTGCCCCCGCTGAACCGCATCAGTTTCCTGTAGCGGTTATTGGCCTTGCGTGCGGAACCCGAGCGTGGAATTCCGCACGCAAGGCCAATTTCGTTGGAAGGACCCCACGTCGCGGTGACAGGATGCGCGGCGTGGGGGAGCGGCAGCGCGTCACGCGCGCGGACGTAGCAGGCCTGGTCGGGGACGTGTGCGGGCGCGGGGTCGCCGACCTCGAGCGGCTGTCCGGTGGGTCGAAGAAGGGCGTCTACCGGGTCCGGCTCGACGACGGGGACACCGTCGTGCTCTATGTGTGGGCGGACGACGAGAACTACTGGCCCGCGATGCCGCCGGGCGAACCGGCCACCCCGCTCGGCGACGCGTCGGGGCTCGACCAGTTCGAGGCGGCGACGGCCGAGCTGCGCGCCGTCGGCGCGCGTACTCCCGAGGTGTTGTTCTCCCAGCGCGCGCACGGTGAGCTGGGCGCGGACGTCGCCCTGGTGGCGGACCTACCCGGCGGCACGCTGGAGCGGCTGATCGATCGTGACCCCGGGGCGGCCGCGAAGGCGCTGGCGGAACTCGGGGAGATGCTGACCGCGATGGCCAAGCGGCGCAATCCGCGCCTGGGCAAGGTGATCGACCCCACCGACGCGCGCGACGCGGTCGACGTCGTGCGGGACCGCGCGCTGCGGCACCTGGCGGCCGCCGCGAACCGGGTGCCCGCGCTGGCCGCCGCGCGGGAGCGGATCGAGCAACACCTGCTCTCGCTGGCGGCAGGGCTGGCGCCGCGCACCGACTACGGGCTGATCCACGGCGAGCTGGGCCCCGACCACGTGCTGATCGACCGCGCCGGGCGGCCCGTCCTCGTCGACATCGAGGGCCTGCTGTTCTTCGACGTGGAGTGGGAGCACGCGTTCACGCGGATGCGTTTCGGCGACGCCTACCCACCCCTGCGGGTGTCGGGCCTGGACGGGGACCGGCTGCGGTTCTACACGTTCGCGCAGTCGTTGTCGCTGGTCGAGGGGCCGCTCCGGCTCGCCGGCGGGGACTTCCCCGATCGCGAATTCATGATCAGTATCGCGACTCACCACACGGAGCAGGTCCTTCGGGCCATTATGTGAGTGACGGTCAGATTCTCCGCGAATGGTTTGGTGGCAGGCGCCGGCGGGTAAGGCGCAGCGGACATCACCAGCAGGGGGCGGGCGATGACGGAGCTGGACACCCTCCTCGACGAGGTGTTCGTCGGGCAGGAACGGCTGACCCGGGACGAGCTGCAGCGGCACGCGCTGGCCAGCGGCGTCGGCTCGGAGACGGCCATGGCGATCGACGGCCTGCCCGAGGGGGAGTACACGTTCGACGAGGTGCAGGCGGCGATCTCCCAGGCGCGCGGGCTGCCGGCCGCGACCGACGGGGGCATCCCGGCCGTGCAGCTCGACGACCTGACCCTGCGGCGCGAGCTCGGCAACCTGCACCGCACCCGGCACGACACGTTCCTGCACGGGTCGGATCAGGCGCTGCGCAAGCACACCGAGCGCACCGACGAGATGGAAGCGGAGTACCTGCGGCGCCAGCCGGAGCGGGAGATCGACGACGAACGTCTCCGCTCGGGCGCCCGGGCCCGCGCCGGCCAGCTGGCCTGACCAGCGCCGGTCGCCGGCGAAGATCGGGAGGCGGGCCCCACCCCAACGTGGGGCTCCGCGGTAGCGGGTCCTCCGTCGCCTGGCCCGCTACCGCGCCCCGATCCCGGTGTAGCCGAACCCGGGGTGGGTAAGACACCGGCATGCCGGAACCTCTCGACGAAGGGCTCCTGGAGACGCTGGTGCGTACGGCGTCCGTGCTCAAGCAGACCGACATCCCGTTCGCGCTCATGGGCGGCTTCGCCGTGTACGCCCACGGCGGCACGTCCAGCGACCACGACGTCGACTTCGCGCTCCGCGAGCAGGACGTGCCCCGCGCCGTGGACGCGTTGACCGCCAGCGGGTTCCGGGCCGAGGAACCGCCCGAGGACTGGCTCACCAAGGTGTTCGACGGCGACCGCATGGTCGACCTGATCTACCGCCCCGTGGAGCGGCCCGTCACCGCCGAGACGCTCGCCGACGCCGTCGACCGGCCGGTCGCCGCGCTGCACCTGCCCGTGCTCTCCGCGACACAGCTCATGGTGCACAAGCTGCTGGCGTTCTCCCAGCACCACTGCGACTTCTCGCGCGCCCTGCCGATGGCCCGGTCGTTGCGCGAGCAGATCGACTGGCCGCGGGTGCGGGAGGAGACGGCGGCGTCGCCGTACGCGGCGTCGTTCCTCGTGCTCCTGAGGCTTCTCAACGTCGTCACCACCGAGGAGGTCGGCGATGCAACTGGATGAGTACGGCGAGGCGCGCGTGCAGCGGCTGCTCGCCGAGCACGACGGGGTGACCGAGCAGGGCATCACCGTCATCCGCAGGGAGGGCGCCGTCGTGCTGTGTGGCATGGTCGAGTCCACCGCGCGCCGCGACGACATCGTGTCCCTCGTGTCGCGGGAGTTCCCCGAGGTGACCGTGGTGTGCGACATCCAGATCGCGCCGGCGCGGCCGCCTATCGAGGCCGAGGAGCTTTCATGAGTACGCCCATCCGCGTGGCCGCCGTCGGCGATGTGCACCTGGACCGGGACGTGGTCGGCCGCTACCGGCCCGCGCTGGCCGACCTGGGCGAGCGCGCCGACGTGCTGCTGCTGGCCGGCGACCTGACCCGGCACGGAACGGTCGCCGAGGCGCACTGCGTGGCCGAGGAGTTCGGCGGGCTGCCGGTGCCCGTGGTCGCCGTGCTCGGCAACCACGACCACCACAGCGACCAGGCGCCCGAACTCATCGAGACCCTGCGCGGTGCTGGCATCACGGTGCTGGAGGGGGACACGTTCGAGCTGGACACGCCCGGCGGGCGCCTGGGCGTGGCCGGGGTCAAGGGGTTCGGCGGCGGGTTCGCCGGGCGGTGCGCCAGCGCGTTCGGCGAGCCCGAGATGAAGGCGTTCATCCGCACCACGAGCGACTCCGCCGACCGGCTCGCGGCCGCGCTCGCGAAGCTCGACTGCGACCTGCGGGTGGCGCTCACGCACTACGCGCCCGTACCGGACACGCTCGTCGGCGAGCCGTTGGAGATCTACCCGTTCCTCGGGTCGTACCTGCTGGCCGAGGCGGTCGACTCGGTGCCGGCGGACCTGGCCGTGCACGGGCACGCGCACGCCGGCACCGAACGCGGCCGTACGCCCGGCGGGGTCCGGGTGCGTAACGTGGCGCATCCCGTCATCCGCCAGGCGTACAGCATCTTTGAACTCAGTCGTTCGGCGGCGCCCCGCTGATCGTGCCGAGGGCCGAGTTCGGGTCCAGCGCCGCGGCCAGGTCGCCGATGGAGACCACGCCGCACGCGTTCCCGCTCTCGTCCGTGACGAGCAGGCGGCGGACCGCCTCCTCGCGCATCAGCGCGGCGGCCTTCGTCGCGGGCGCGCTCCTCGGGATGCCGATCATGCCGCTGCTGGCCACCTGCGCCACCGGCGTGGTCGCCGGGTCCAGCCCTTCGGCCACGGCCCGGACGGCGATGTCCCGGTCGGTGACGACGCCGGCGATCCGGCCGTCGTCGGTGATCAACACGTCGCCGATCTTCTGGTCGCGCATGGCGCGCGCGATCTCGATGAGCGGCGTGTCGGCGGGCTTGCTCACGGGGTCGACGGTCATCAGGTCACCTACGGTCTGGGTCATGGCCGTACCTCCTCGTTTATCCGTATCTCCGGGTTGTTCCCGTCGAGTAGGGCGTTAAACGCCCGGCCTGAGTGGGTATGGCCGGAGCATGGAACGCGGAAATACGAAGCACGGACCCCACCTGGACGACGGCATGGCCCGCGAGATGCGCGACGCGACCTCCCGCGCCCGCGACTGGGACGCCCCGGAGCCGGCCGGCGATGACCAGCCGACCCCGCGGCTGCTGCCCTACGGCGAGATGACCGGTCCGTTGGCGCCCAGCCCGGCGGAGATCGCCGAACGCAGCGAGTTCGGCAAGTGGATCCCCAGGTCGGTGCTGCCCGCCGACCGCGACGCGTTGGCCGAGGTCGTCCGGTCGGCGGGTGCGCCGGACCGCGTCGTCGATCAGATCGACTCGTTGCCGCCGGACCTGACCTTCGAGACCGTGGTCCAGATCTGGGGCGCGCTCGGCCACGCCACCGAGGCGCGGGCCGGCTGACCCTGGGCCGCGTCCGGCGGCTCGGCGAGCTGGTACTCGATGACCTCGTTGCCGTGCCGCAACGTGAGGCGATGATTATCAAAGTGCAACTGCGGCCGGCTGGTGAGCAGGTCGGAGTACCACTGCTCCTGGGCCATGTGCGCGCTGCTGCAGTAGATGTAGCTGGTCGACAGGACAGGGATCACGAGGCGGTCGCCCTCGATGTACCCGTCGCCGAAGAGGTCGTTGCAGCCGGCGCCGGCGCCCACGTCGCCGGCGTTGGTCCGGCCCTCGGTCGCCGGCCCGAAGCTGAGCGTCAGCACCGTTCCCTGGACGACCTGCCGGCTCGACACCGAGACCGCGTTCCATGCGGAGACGCCCGGCCAGTGGCCGGGTTGGGTGCCTGGCGTGGTCGCGGCACCTGCCGACCGCGCGGGCGACGACGAGGCGCGCGCAGGCTGACCTTCGGGCGGAGTCGGAACGGACCGCAGGTACCGGATGACCTCCCGGCCGTGGCGCAGCGTGAGGTGGCGCTCGTCCCAGGTGAGGATGGGCCGGTCGGTGAGCAGTGCGGAATACCACCGCTCCTGGGCCATGCGGGCCTCACTGCAGAAGATGTAGGTGGAGGACAGGACGGGGATGATCAGCCGGCGGTTGACCATCCGTCCGGTGCCGAACAGCACATTGCAGCCGGCGCCGGCGCCGACGTCGCCCCAGTTGGGCCGGTGGGCGCCCTCTGAGGGCCCGAAGCTGAGCGTCAGGCGGGTGCCCGGAAGTACGCGCCGGGTCGACACCGAGACGGCGCGCCACGCCGTGTCGGCCAACCAGATGTCCGGCGGGTCGGTGCGCGTCGTCGAGTGAACAGAGTGAATGGTTTTCGTGGAATCAGCTGTTGGCGTGTCGCACCTCGTGGCCGTCGGAGCGGCGAGGACCAAGACCGCCGTCATCGCTATTACGGATTTGAGCACGAAATTACTATAAATCCGCTTTCACAGCTTTTTCAGTTATCTTTAGCCCCCTGACCAGCGGATATTCACCGTCGACGAGAGTGGATCTCGGTAAAGCGGACAACGACGTCGCGTTGGCGCAGCCACAGTCGGTCCGCGCCGAAACGGATGGTCGGGCGGCTGGTCAGCAGATTGATGAACCACCGTTCCTGGTCCATGCGGGGGCGCCCGCACCACATCCGGGTGGCGCCCAGGTTGCCGACCGCCAGGCGGCCGCCGGAGATCCTGCCGGCGCCGAAGAAACGGTTGCAGCCGGCGGTGCCGCCAAGGTTTCCCGCGTCAGGGTTGGCGCGGTCGACCTCACCGAAGGCAAGCCGGATCGGCGTGCGCGCCAGTGGCCGGTATCCGATCACCGAGGCCACCTGGAAGGTCCGCCCGGCGGGCCAGAGGTTCAGCGCCCGCTCCGCCCTGGCCGCCGTGGGCCCGGTCTGTGCGGCCGCCGGCACAGCGGTGGCCAGCGTCGCGGTCACCGCCATGGCGGTGACCAGAATTCGCCGTATTTGTCGCATAGCGCACTATACCGACGCGAACCCGGTCACGTGAGCAGCAGGTCGTCCAGGTCGGGCCGGAGGACGACGCTCTCCTGCTCGTTGGGATCGGTGCGGGCGACCAGGGCGTACGCCGGGTCGGTGGCACTGTGGTTGATCGGCGCGTGCGGCACGCCCGGCGGGATGTACATGAAGTCGCCCGCGCTCACCGACGACGTGTGCTCCAACGCCTCGCCCCAGCGCACGTCCACGTCCCCGGCCAGCACGTAGATCGCCGACTCGTGCCCGGCGTGGACGTGCGCCCGGGCCCGCCCGCCCGGCGGCACGACCAGCCGGTGCAGGCACAGCCCGATCGCGCCGACCGTCTCGGCGGACACCCCGACGAACATCGTGAGGCCCTGCCGGCCCGCGTACTCAGCACCGGCGCGCACGACCCGGACGTCGCCCGACATATCCTGATTCTATCCGCCGGCCATCGCCCCGAGGATGATGTAGACCTCCTGGCCGGCGGCCACGCGCTCGGGCAGCGGCGCGTCCGGCGACTCGTTGGACAGGTCCTCCTCGCAGGCGTAGAAGCGCACGAACGCCCGACGCCTGCCGGTCTGCCGGTCGCGGATCGTGCCCAGCAGGGCCGGGTACTCCGCCTCCAGCGCGTCGAGCACCGCGCGCTGCGTGGGTGTCCCGGCCACCTCGACGCCCACCTCGCCCGAGACCTTGGCGAGCGTCTTGAGGTGGGCCGGGAGAACCACGCGGATCATGGCAGCACCTGCACCTCGACCGAGAGCACGGCCGGCAGGTCGCGCACGATCGGCGCCCAGGTGTCGCCGTTGTCGGCCGAGTGGTAGACCTGCCCGCCCGTGGTGCCGAAGTAGACGCCGCACGGGTCGAGGGAGTCGACGGCCATCGCGTCGCGCAGCACGTTGACGTAGCAGTGCTCCTGCGGCAGGCCCTTGGTCAGCGGCTCCCACTCCCCGCCGCCGGTGCGGCTGCGGTAGACGCGCAGCTTGGCGTCCATCGGGATGTGCTCGGAGTCGCTCTTGATCGGCACGACGTAGACGGTGTCGGGGTCGTGGGCGTGCACCGCGATGGGGAAGCCGAAGTCCGTCGGCAGGTTGCCGCTGATCTCGCGCCACTGGCCGCCCGCGTCGTCGGTGCGCATGACGTCCCAGTGCTTCTGCATGTAGAGCGTGTCGGGCCGGGCCGGGTGCTGCGCGATGCGGTGCACGCAGTGGCCGACCTCGGAGTCCTCGTCGGGGATCTCGCCCGAGCGCAGGCCCTTGTTGATCGGGGTCCAGCTGACGCCGGCGTCGTCGCTGCGGAACGCGCCCGCCGCCGAGATCGCCACGTAGATGCGGTCGGAGTTGGCCGCGTCCAGGATGATCGTGTGCAGGCACAGGCCGCCGGCGCCCGGCTGCCAGGTCGGCCCGGTCGGGTGCTGGCGCAGGCCGGTCAGCTCGGTCCACTTCTGGCCCGCGTCGGTGGTGACATACAGGGCCGCGTCCTCGCCGCCCGCGTACACCGTGTCGGGGTCGTCCCGGGAGGGCTCCAGGTGCCAGATGCGCTTGAACTCCCACGGGCGCGGGGTTCCGTCGTACCAGAGGTGGTCGCCGACGTCGCCGGTGTAGGCGAAGTCGTTGCCCACGGTGTTCCAGGTCTTGCCGCCGTCGTCCGAGCGCTGCATCACCTGCCCGAACCAGCCGCCCGACTGGGACGCCCAGATGCGGTCGGGGTCGGCCGGCGACCCCGCGACGTGGTAGATCTCCCAGCCGCCGAAGTGTGGACCGTCGACGGTCCAGTTGTCGCGCCTGCCGTCCGAGGTCAGGACAAACGCGCCCTTGCGTGTACCCACGAGAACTCGTACTCCACTCATCCGGCCATCCTCGTCCTCGGGTACGACAACCGCACGGCAACGCGACCAAATTACGCGGAAAGCACCGGTAGCTGCCGTTCCGCGAAGGATGCCGTCGCCGCGCTGACCTGCTCGGGGGTCGGCGCCGGGGTGCCCGCGAGCGGGTACGGCCGACCCAGCGCGGCCCACTTGGGCACGCCGAGCCGGTGGTACGGCAGGACCTCCACGCGTTGCACGACCGGCCCGAGCCCGGCCACGAAGTCGGCCAGCCCGGCGACGTTGGCCGGGTCGTCGGAGAGCCCAGGGACCAGCACGAACCGGATCCACATGGCCTTGCCGAGATCGGCCAGCCGCCGCGCGAAGGCCAGCGTCGGGGCGACCTCCTTGCCGGTGATGAGCCGGTACGTGTCCGGGTCGTACGACTTGATGTCCAGCAACACGAGGTCGGTGCCGGCGAGCAGGTCGGCGTCGGCCCGCACCCCGAGCAGGCCGGCGGTGTCGAGCGCGGTGTGCAGCCCCAGGTCCTTGCACGAGTGGAAGAACGAGGTGACGAACAGCGACTGCAGCAGCGGCTCGCCGCCGCTGCACGTGACGCCGCCGTGTGCCACGTGCAGGAACCGCTCGTACCGGCGTACCTCCCGCATGACCTCCTCGAGCGACATCCGGTTGCCGTCGCGCATGTGCCACGTGTCCGGGTTCTGGCAGAACTGGCAGCGCAGGGGGCAGCCGGACAGGAACAGCACGAACCGCGTACCGGGGCCGTCCACCCCGGTGGAGATGTCCCACGAGTGGACCGACGCGGAGGTCGCCGGGTCCGCGGCCATCACACGCCCGCGTGGAACGTCCGCGAGATGACGTCCTCCTGCTGCTCGCGGGTGAGCCGGACGAAGTTCACCGCGTACCCGGAGACCCGCACGGTGAGCTGCGGATACTTGTCCGGGTGGTCCATCGCGTCGAGCAGCGTCTTGCGGTCCAGCACGTTGACGTTCATGTGGAACCCGCCCGCGTCCACGTACCCGTCGAGCACGCCGACCAGGTTGCCGACCTGCTCACCCCGCGTGCGGCCCAGGCCCGAGGGCGAGATCGTGGTGGTCAGCGAGATGCCGTCGCGGGCGGCGTCGTACGGCAGCTTCGCCACCGAGAGGGCGGACGCCACCACGCCGTGGTGGTCGCGGCCGTTCATCGGGTTCGCGCCCGGCGCGAACGGCTCGCCCTTCTTACGTCCGTCCGGGGTCGAGCCGGTCCCCTTGCCGTACACGACGTTCGAGGTGATGGTGAGTACGGACTGGGTGTGCTCGGCCTGCCGGTACGTCGGCTGCCGGCGCAGGCGCTGCATGAACGTGCTGACCAGCCATACCGCGATCGAGTCGGCCCGGTCGTCGTTGTTGCCGTAGGCCGGGTACTCCCCCTCGATCTCATAGTCGACGGCGAGCCCGGTCCCGTCCCGGATCACCCGCACGGTGCTGTGCTTGATCGCCGAGAGGCTGTCGACGGCCACCGACAGGCCGGCGATGCCGCACGCCATGAACCGGCGCACCGGATAGTCGTGCAGGGCCATCTCCAGGCGTTCGTACGCGTACTTGTCGTGCATGTAGTGGATGACGTTGAGCGTGTCGACATAGAGCGCCGCGAGCCAGTCCAGCGTCGTGTCCAGGGCCGCCATGACGGCGTCATAGGACAGGACGTCCCCCGCCACGGGCGGCATGGCCGGCGCCACCTGCTCGCCGGACATCTCGTCGCGGCCACCGTTTATGGCGTACAACAAAGCCTTTGCGAGGTTGACGCGCGCGCCGAAGAACTGCATGTCACGGCCCACCCGCATGCCCGACACGCAGCACGCGATCGCCGTGTCGTCGCCGAGGCTCGCCCGTAGCAGGTCGTCGGACTCGTACTGGATGGCGCTGGTGTCCAACGACACCTGGGCGCAGAAGTCCTTGAACCCCTGGGGCAGCTGCGGCGACCACAGCACGGTGAGGTTCGGTTCGGGCGCGGGCCCGAGGTTGTAGAGCGTCTGCAGGAACCGGAAGCTCGTCCGGGTCACCAGCGGGCGGCCGTCCGTGCCGACGCCGCCGATCACCTCGGTCACCCAGGTCGGGTCGCCGGAGAACAGCGCGTCGTACTCCGGGGTGCGCAGGAAGCGCACGATGCGCAGCTTGATGACGAAGTCGTCGATCAGCTCCTGCGCCTCCGACTCGGTGATCACGCCGGCCGCCAGGTCGCGCTCCAGGTACGCGTCGAGGAACGTGGACGTGCGCCCCAGCGACATGGCCGCGCCGTTCTGCTCCTTCACGGCGGCGAGGTAACCGAAGTACACCCACTGCACCGCCTCGCGGGCGGTCCTGGCCGGCCCGCTGATGTCGTACCCGTACGAGCGGGCCATCTCGGCCAGCTCGCTCAGGGCGCGCAGCTGCTCGGCCAGCTCCTCCCGGTCGCGGATCACGTCGTCGGTCGACGGGAGTTTGTCCAGGCCGAGGCGGTCCTCGCGCTTGTCGGCGATCAGGCGGTCGACGCCGTAGAGCGCGACGCGGCGGTAGTCGCCGATGATCCGGCCGCGGCCGTACGCGTCGGGCAGGCCGGTGATGACGTGCGACTTGCGCGCCGCGCGCATCTGCGACGTGTAGGCGTCGAACACCCCCTCGTTATGGGTACGCCGGTAGTGCGTGAAGATCTCCTTGACCAGCGGGTCGACCTTGTACCCGTAGGCCTCCAGGCCGTTCTCCACCATGCGCAGGCCGCCGTTGGGCATGATGGCCCGCTTGAGCGGCGCGTCGGTCTGCAGGCCGACGATGATCTCGGCGTCCTTGTCGATGTAGCCGGGCGGGAACGCGGTGATGCCGGCCGGGGTGCGCGTGTCGACGTCGTAGATGCCGCGCTTGCGCTCGGCGGGGAAGAGCCCGCTCACCGCCTCCCAGACCTTTGTCGTACGGGGCGTGGGGCCGGCGAGGAAGGACGCGTCGCCCTCGTACGGGGAGCGGTTGCGCCGCACGAAGTCGGCGACGTCGATGCTGGTCTGCCAGGGCCCGGCGACGAACTCCCGCCAGGCGTCGGTGGGCTCTCCGGTGGGCATGGCGTGGCTCCTACGTTATGTCCGGTATCTGATGATTTGATGATACCGTTCGATGGATCGCGGCCGTGGCGCTTCGGTCGAGGTCGCGGCCCCGGTCCGCCCGGGATGTGCCCCGCGCGACGCCCCTGTGACGCCTTGTCGGTTACAGCGAGGTTCACACGTGTTGCGAACGATGTTCGCGTCACGCACCCGCTGAGGCCGTCGAATGAGAGGACAGTCTTCCACTGTGGACTCGGGCCCTTAACGATTGCGAAACGCGTCCCCACCAGTCTGGCCGCCTTGAACTGGGGGTGCCATGCACGGCGAAGAAGATTCAGCCCGGCTCCACGGGCGCCACGCCCGCGCCGACGAGGCGGAGGTTGACCTGTGGCGGGCGGCCGCCGCGGCCGTCCCGGCGCCGGCGTTGACGGGCGGCCGGTTCCGCACCATTAGGGCACAGCTGGTCCGGATGGCCGTCGTGCCGCTGCTGTGCCTGCTTGTCGCGTTCGGCGTCGGCATCGCCGCCGAGCTGGACACCTACCGCACCGCGGAGGACGTCACCCACTCGGTCGCCGTGGCCCTCACCGTCCAGGACCTGATCCACGAGCTGCAGCGCGAGCGCGGCCTCACCAACGGCCTGCTCGGCGGGCAGGCGAGCTACACCGTCGACGTGGCCCAGCAGCGCAAGCGCGTCGACGCCGCGCGCGGGGCGCTCGACCGCCTGATCGCCGCGGGCGGCGTGACGGCCGGCGCCCGTACGGCGCTCGGCCAGCTCGATGGTCTCGTCGCGGTGCGCGCCGGGGTGAACGCCCGGACGGCGGCCCGCGCGGCGACCTTCACCTTCTACACCGACTCGATCAACGCCCTCGCCGACCTCGACCTGGGCGTGGACCGGGCCTCCGACGTCACCCTGCGGCGGGGCTTCGCGGCCCTGCAGGCGCTCGGCGCCGCCAAGGAGGCCGCCGCCAAGGAGCGCGGGTTCCTCAACGGCGTGTTCGCCGCCGGGAAGTTCACCCTCGACGAGTACACCCAGTTCTCGTCGATCCGGGCGGACAAGCTCTCCGCCCTGGCCACCTTCGTCCGGTACGCGACGCCCGCGCAGCGCAGCCGCAACGACGCGGCGCTGAGCTCGCCGGCCGCGTCCGAGGCCACGAAGTACGAGCAGACGGCAATCCGCGGCGCCCGGGGCGACCGGCTCGGCGTATCCCCGCCCGCCTGGTGGGCCGCGATGACCACGGTCATCGACGCGCAGCGCGAGGTGCAGCGCGCCGTCGGCGCCGACATCCAGGCGAACGCCGAGGCGCTGCGCGACGACGCCCGCACCGCGCTGTTCATCCTGATCGGCCTCGCGGCCGCCTGCATGGCCGGGGCCATCCTGCTGGTGCTCGCGAGTGCCCGGGCCATCACCCGGCCCCTCGCCGCGCTCGCGGCCGAGGCCGACGACATCGCGAGCCGGCGGTTGCCGGACGCGGTCGACCAGGTGCAGACCACACCCGACGCGGGCCATCAACCCCTCGCGGGAGTACGCCTGCCCGACAAGGCGAGCGTGGAGATCCGGTCCGTGGCGCACGCCTTCGACCGGGTGCAGGCGACCGCCTACGCCCTGGCCGGCAACCAGGCGATCCTGCGGCGCAACACGACCGAGTCGCTGGCCAACCTGGGCCGGCGCAACCAGAACCTGCTGCGCCGCCAGATCGGGTTCATCAGCCGCCTCGAGCGCGAGGAGGGCGACCCGAGCGCCCTGGCGAACCTGTTCGAGCTCGACCACCTCGCCACCCGGATGCGCCGCAACGCGGAGAGCCTGCTGGTGCTGGTGGGCGAGTCGACGCCCCGGCGCTGGAAGAGCCCCAAGCCGGTCACCGACGTGATCCGGGCGGCGCTGTCCGAGGTGGAGGACTACCGGCGGGTGTCGCTGCGGCGCCTCGACGACGCCCTCATCGGCGGCGGCTACGTCACCGACGTGGCCCACATGATCGCCGAGCTGGTCGAGAACGGGCTGGCGTTCTCGCCGCCGGACGTCGACGTGGAGATCCACGGCCGGCGCCTCGGCGGGCAGTACCTCATCGCGATCATCGACCATGGTGCCGGCATGTCCGACGAGGCGCTCGCGCAGGCCAACGCGCGGCTGAGCGGCTCGGAGCACTTCCTGGTCGCGCCGACCCGCCACCTCGGCCACTACGTGGTCGGCCGCCTCGCCGAGCGGCTGGGCGCGCACGTGCAGATCAGCCAGTCCCCGGTCACGGGCGTCACCGCCCGCATCATGCTGCCGGCCACGGTGCTCGCGGCGCCCGGCGAACTCGAGGAACCCGCGGCGCCCGCGCTCGGCACGGCGGGCCCGCCCGGCGCGCCCGCACCGGCGCTCGGCCCGGG
>NZ_BAAALT010000225.1:0-7080 GCF_039528515.1 Luedemannella flava | reverse complement strand
CTATGCGAGCGCGCCGCCCTACGCCGCGCCCCCGGTGCACCCCGGCCACCAGCCCGGACCTGGCCAGCACCCGGGCCCGGGCCACCACCCTGGTCCCGGCCAGCACCCCGGCCCGCAGCACCCCGGCCCGCAGGGTCGCGGCCCGCAGCCGGTCGTCTACGGCGCCCGGCCGGCCCTCGAGCCGGACACCGCCGCGATCGCGGAGCCGACCCCGCCGGTGCCGGTCTCGCCCGTGCCCGTCCCGGCCGCCCCGGACGCCCCCGGCTCGGTGTCGCCCGCGCTCGTCTCGCCGGCGCCCGGCGTGGGGGCCAACCCCGAGGAGCTGCTCGCCGCTATCGAGCTGGACCTCGACCCGGACACGCTGTACGAGACGACCCACGACCCCGAGCCGCTGATCGAGATCCGCGAGCTGCTCACCGCGCGGATCAACGGGGCCGAGGACAACCCGAGCCGGGCCCGCCTGCTCGGCCTGCGCTCGGTCGTCGCCCGCGTGCTCGGCGACGTGCGCGCGGCGCACGCCGACGCGAAGATGTCGCTCGTCCACGCCGAGGCCACCGGGCAACTGCGCCGCATCGCGATCGCCAAGGCGCGGCTGGCCAACGTGCTCGTCCAGCTCGCCGAGCACACCGAGGCCGACCAGCTCTTCGCCGAGGCGAACACCAACGAGCTGCCCGAGCGGCTGCGCGCCGCGATCCACCACTACGCCGGCAAGTGCGCGTTCTCGCAGAACCGCTACATCGAGGCGTGCCAGCACTTCGAGCAGGCCCTGGAGCTGCGCCGCGACGGCGACCCCGAGCTGGTCGCGGCCACCGAGGTCGCCCTGGACTCGTTGTTCAGCCGGGTGGCCGAGCGCGGCTGGGGGCCGTACCCGCGCTCCCGCGACGAGATCCTGCGCACCCACAAGCCGCCGGTGCCGCAGTTCGACGAGACCGCCGACCGCTGGGGCTACCAGGACGCGGCCGGCAACTGGCCGATCCCGCCGCAGTTCGCCGACGTGCAGCCGTTCCGCGACGGGGTCGCCTGGATGCGGCCGGTGGGCCTGGAGACGTGGGGGCTCATCGACGAGGCAGGCCGGGCACTGATCCACCCGGCCAACGGGTTCCTCGGCGTGGCGAGCTTCTCCGACGGGCTGGCCTGGGTCTCCCGCGACGGCATGGGCGGCTGGCTGGCCATCGACAAGTCCGGCCGGGTGCTGCTCGGCGGAAACTTCGACGACGTACGCCCGTTCCGGCGGGGCGTCGCGGCCGTGCGCCAGCACGGCAAGTGGGGCGCGGTCGAGCGCACCGGCCGGCTCGTGGTGCCGTTCGCCTTCGACGCGTTCGCCACCGGCCTGGCCGACGGCCGCTACGTGGACGGCTTCACCGACGAGGGCCTGGCCGTGGTGGACATCGGCGGCCGCAAGGGCGTCATCGACCGCACCGGCCGGCAGATCGTCCCGCCCGTCTACAGCACCCTCGTGGTGCACCCGGTGGCCTTCCTGATCGTGGACGACAACCACCGGTGGGGCGCGCTGGACCGGCACGGCCGGCTGCTCATCGACCCGGTCCACGCCAGCCGCAGCGCGGTCGGCCTGGAGCTGGAGGAGCTCATGGCGGACAGCCGTCCGCTGCTCTGATCCTGGGCGGCCGGGCTAGGGTCGCGTCATGGAGTTTCGTCATCTGGGCCGGTCCGGCCTCATCGTCAGTGAGATCTCGTACGGCAACTGGATCACGCACGGCTCGCAGGTCGAGGAGGACGCCGCGACCGCGTGCGTGCGCGAGGCGCTCGACCTCGGCATCACCACGTTCGACACCGCGGACGTGTACGCCGGCACCCGCGCGGAGGAGGTGCTCGGCCGCGCCCTCAAGGGCGAGCGCCGCGAGGGCCTGGAGATCTTCACCAAGGTGTACTGGCCGACCGGCCCGGGCCGCAACGACCGGGGCCTGGGGCGCAAGCACATCATGGAGTCGATCAACGCCTCGCTGCGCCGGCTGCGGACCGACCACGTCGACCTCTACCAGGCGCACCGCTTCGACGTGAGCACGCCGCTCGAGGAGACCATGGAGGCCTTCGCCGACGTGGTGCACAGCGGCAAGGCGCACGCCATCGGCACCTCGGAGTGGACCGCCGGGCAGCTGCGCGAGGGCCACAAGCTGGCCCGGGAGCTGCGCATCCCGTTCATCTCCAACCAGCCGCAGTACTCGATGCTGTGGCGGGTCATCGAGGCCGAGGTGGTGCCCACCTCGGCGGAGCTCGGCATCGGCCAGATCGTCTGGTCGCCGATCGCCCAGGGCGTGCTCACCGGCAAGTACCTGCCGGGCCAGCCGCCGCCGGCCGGGTCGCGGGCCACCGACGAGAAGGAGGGTGCGGGGTTCATCGCCCGGCTCCTGACCGACGAGGTGCTCACCCGCGTGCAGGGGCTCGTGCCACTCGCCGCCCAGGCCGGACTGACCATGGCGCAGCTCGCGATCGCGTGGGTGCTGCAGAACCCGAACGTGTCCTCGGCGATCGTCGGCGCCACCCGCCCCGAACAGCTCCGGGACAACGTGAAGGCGGTCGGCGTGCGCCTGGACGCCGACCTCCTCAAGGCGATCGACGAGGTCGTCGACCCGATCGTGGAGCGCGACCCCGCCAAGACCCAGGTCCCCGCCGCGCGGCCGTAACCCCGCGCGGTCAGTCGGCGACGACGAGCAGCGCGTCGTTCGACAGCGGCAGGGCGGGGGCGTTGGACGGCGGGTCGTAGACCGCGAGGTGGAAGGCCGCGGCGCCGCCCAGGGACGGGTCGCCGGCGCCGAGGCGCTGGCCGGGGATCGCGGTGCCACCCTCGGCGAGCATCCCGGCGAGCTGGCGGACGACGCGGTTCACCATGCGGGCCATGCCCGGCCGCACCACCGCGACGATGTCCGGCCGGGCGAACTTCGCCATGCCCCGGGTGAACAGCACGTGCCCGAAGCCGTCCGTACCGTCGGTGCGCAGCACCACGTTGACCTCCTCGTCGAGGTCGAACGGTCGCTCCGGTGGCCAGGTCTCCAGCAGCGCGGCGTCCACCCAGCGCCCGGCGTGCGCGTCGAGCACCGCGAACGCGCCGTGCGCCACCAGGCCCTGGGCGAGGGCCCAGGCGGCCTGCAGATGGCCGAGGTCCGCCGGGTCGGGCAGGTCCGCCTCGATCGTCACGCAGTGCGTGGCGGCGTCGAGCCGGCGGGCGTCGACGAGGTCCTGCTCGGCGCCGGCGCGCCAGGCCCCGGCGCGCCACTGGTCGAGCTGGCCCGGGTCGTCGTGCGCGGTCACCGTCAGGGCGGCCAGGTGGTCGCCGGCCGGCAGGCCGTACTCCCCGGGGTTGATGCTCAGGTCGGGCAGGGGGCCTGGCGCGAACGCGAGCAGGCGCACGACCGCCCGGCGGGCGGTGCGCTGGTAGTTGAGGCGGGGCCAGACGGCGGTCGTAGCGTCCACGCGGCGTAGTGTGCCACCGCCGCGTGCCCGGGCGCTGTCCGACCCTGGTCAGCGCCAGAAACGCATCAGGTTGTTGCCGGCGGACGACAGCCAGGTGGGCAGGCCGATGGCGTCGGCGAGCGTGTCCACGACCGCGAAGAATGCCTGGTTGACCCGCGGCTCGAAGAGCAGGGCGAACAGCAGCAGCATGCCGTAGGGCGCGAACAGGTCGAACATCCGCGCGCCACCGCCGCGCAGCCACGGGCGCAGGGCGTTGCCGCCGTCCAGGCCGGGCAGCGGCATGAGGTTGAGCACGCCGGCGCTGACCTGCAGGAAGCCCAGGAACGCCACGCCGGACCAGAACCCCGGGTGCGCGGCCACGTCCACGCCCAGCCAGAACGGCGCCGCGAGGACGCCGGCGAACAGCAGGTTCGTCGCGGGGCCGGAGAGGCTGATCAGGCTGTCGGCGACCTTGCTGCGGATCGCGTGGTGGTCGATCCAGACCGCGCCGCCCGGCAGGCCGATGCCGCCGAGCAGCAGGAACACCACGGGGAGCACGACCGACAGGATCGGGTGGGCGTAGCGCAGCGGGTTGAGCGTCAGGTAGCCCTTGGCGGCCACCTGCACGTCACCGGCCCGGTAGGCGATGAGCGCGTGCGCGTACTCGTGCAGGCAGAGCGAGACGATCCAGCCGGCCACGACGAACAGGAACACGTCGAAGCCGATGTTGCCGTAGCCCCGCCAGGCCATCACGCCACCCGTGATGAACAGCGCCACGACGCCGAGGAAGACCGCGGAGGGGCGGAACAGGTCGCGGTTGCCGCCGATGATGATGTGGCGCTGGTGGGGGCCCATCGTCACTCGCCGGCCGGCAGCAGGCTCATCGTGTACTCCACCCGGTCGTCCTCGCAGAGCACCGCCGTGACCACACCCTTGGCGGCCAGCTCACGCCACGTCTGGCCGAGCCACGACTCGGCGTCCGACTGGCTCGGGAAGGTCTCGCTCGCACTGTCGTGCGCCGATCCCGCCGCGCCCTCGTACCGCCAGGTCCACGCCATGGTCACCGCTCCTCATTGTCCGGTTTACGTACGCTCGGCGCTCTTCCGAGCGCCGCAGCAAGAGTAGTCCGAGGCCATAGGGTACGAACATGGCGCCGTCGGGACATCCGCACACACTGGTACTCGGTGGGATCCGTTCCGGAAAATCCGAGTACGCCGAGGCACTGGTCGCCGCCCCCCGCGTCCGCTACCTGGCCACCGCCCGCGACGACGGCACGGACCCGGGCTGGACGGCCCGCATCGCCGCGCACCGCGTCCGCCGCCCCGCCGACTGGGCGGTCGCCGAGGTCGGCTCCGCCCCCGGCGACCTGATCGACGCGCTGGCCGGCGCGGGCGCGGACGAGGCGCTGCTCGTTGACGACCTCGGCACGTGGCTCGCGGGGGCCCAGGAGCTGTGCGACGGCGACGACGAGGCGCTGCGCCTGCTCGTGGGCCGGCTCGCGGCGGCCGTGGCGGCCTGCCCGGCCACGGTGACGCTGGTGAGCCCCGAGGTGGGCCTGAGCCTCGTGCCGGCCACGCCGCTCGGCGCCGCGTTCGCCGACGCCCTGGGCGCGCTCAACCGGGCGGTCGCCGACGTCTGCGACCGGGTGGTGATGGTCGTGGCCGGCCAACCGGTGGAGATCAAATCCGCCGGTCCGGCGGCCCGACCGGCCGGGCCGGTCGCATCGCCTGCCGGGGCGGGCGGTAGTGCCGCCGATGTGGCCATGTCGAGATCCACCGAGGGGCTTGCCGCCACGGCCGCAGCCGGTAGCGTGAGCGCCGTGCACCCGACGACCGTCCCCCCGGTCCCCCTCCCCGACAGCTCCGAGGAGATCGTTCCCGGGCTGACGCTGCCGCGCCCGGTCGAGGCCGCCGCGCTGGCCGTCCGCGAGCCCGGCGCCACCCTCGACCTCGGCGTGGCCACGCCCGCCGGGACCGGCCTCGGCGCGCTCGCCGAGGCGGTGGCCTGCGCGTCGGGCACCCGCGGCAGCCCGTACCCGCGCCCGTTCCTGGCGTCGCGGGTGATCCTGGTGGCGGGCGCGCACGAGGGCGGCATCTCGGCTGGCCACGCCGGCGAGGCCCGGCGACCGGCCCCGCTGTCCTACCTGGCCGGCACGGCCGGGGCCAGCCTGGTCACCCTGCACTGGGAGACCGCCGCGAACCCCGTCGAGGCCGGCGACGCGATCGGCCCGTCGCAGATGCGTACGGCCCTGCGGGCCGGCTGGACGGAGGCCGAGCGGGCCGCCGACGAGGGCATCGAGCTCATCGTGCTCGCCGCCGCCGGGGCCGGCGGGGCCACCGCCGCGACCGCCGTCATCGCGGCCGTCACGGGAGCCGAGGCCCCACCCCTGCTGGCCCGGGTCGTCACCGCGGACGGGTACGACGACGAGTCCTGGATGCGCCGCAGCGCCGCCGTCCGTGACGCCCTGCACCGGGTGCGCCGCCGCGACGGCGACCCGCGCACCGTGCTCATGGCGCTCGGCGGCTCCGACCTCACGGCGGCCACGGGCGTGCTGGTCGGCGCCGCGAGCCGGCGCACGCCGGTGATGATCGACGGCCCGGTCGGGGCGGCGGCCGCGCTGCTGGCCCGCGACTTCAGCTTCCTCAGCCGGATGTGGCACCTGATGCCCGACCACGGCCGGCACCCGGCGACCCGGCTGGCCGCCGACGTCCTTGGCCTGGAGACCTTCCTCGACCTGCGGCTGGATCTCGGCGAGGGGGCGACGTCCCTGGCCGCCCTGCCGCTGTGGCAGGCCGCCCTGACGCTGGCCGGCGGGTCGGGCGGAGACGCGCTCCCGCTGACCGGCGGCGTGGGCGCGACCCCGGCCTGGGCCGACGAGGCGACCCCGGCCTGGGCCGACGACGCCACTCCGGCCTGGGCCGACGAGGCGGACACGGGCCGGGAGGCGACGGACACCGGCCGGGATCCGGTCGACGAGAAGGCCGACGGCAAGGCCGACGACAGGGCCGATGCGGGCGACGCCGGCTGACGAGCCCGCGGGCGGCGGCACGCTGGGGGCCGGGATCCGGCTCGCGGTGACGACGCTGACGGTCCTGCCGCTGCGGCCGGGCCGGGTGGACCGGTCGGCCGCGGGGGCGGCCATNGGCGGCGGCACGCTGGGGGCCGGGATCCGGCTCGCGGTGACGACGCTGACGGTCCTGCCGCTGCGGCCGGGCCGGGTGGACCGGTCGGCCGCGGGGGCGGCCATGTCGCTGGCACCGGGCGTGGGCCTGGCGCTCGGCGCGGTCGCCGGCGCGGTGGGCGCTGCGCTGCACGCCGGCGGGGCGAACGGGCTGCTGGCGGGCGTACTCACCACGGTTTTCGCGGTGTTGGCCACCCGCGGCCTGCACCTGGACGGGCTGGCCGACACGGTCGACGGCCTGGGGTCGCACCGCCCGGCGGCGCAGGCGCTGGAGATCATGAAGCGGCCGGACATCGGGCCGTTCGGCGTCGCCGCGCTGGTGCTGGTGCTGTTCGCGCAGGTCGCGTCGGCCGCGACCGTGGTCGTGGCGGGCTGGGTGCCGGCCATGGCCGGCGTCGCCACCGCCCTCGGCACGGGCCGTCTGGCGATCGCGGCCGCGTGCCGGCGGGGGGTGCCACCCGCCCGACCTGACGGGCTGGGCGCGCTGGCCG
>NZ_BAAALT010000224.1:0-3016 GCF_039528515.1 Luedemannella flava | reverse complement strand
GGCCGCCCGGGCCGGCCACGACGACGCTCTGCACGACCACCGGGTCGAGGCCCGCGTCGCGGGCCCAGGCCGCCACGGACGCCGCGCGCTCCGCGGAACCGGCCTGCAGGCCGTGATCCACCGTGACCAGGCCGGCCCGCCACCCCCGGCGGGGCGCCACGAACGCGGTCGCGGCGGCGAGGGCGAGCGAGTCCGCACCGCCGGAGCAGGCCACGAGCGCCAGGCCGGGCGCGTCGCTCGGCAGCACGGCGGCGACGGCGTTGCGCAGTTCGGCGACGGCAGGGTCAAGGCGACCCATGGAGGGTCAGGCCGTCCTGGTTGAGTCGCCCGCCGGCGTCACCCCGACGCGGTCGATCCAGCGCTGCGGGTCGGACAGCTCGTCGAGCAGCGGAAGGGTCAGCGGCGACGTCCACACCCTGTTGAAGCCGGCCATGCCGACCCGGTCGACGACCTGGTGCACGAACGTGCGGCCCTCCGCGTACTGGCGCAGTTTCGCGTCCACGCCCAGCAGCCGGCGGATCAACCCCTCGACCGGGTTGGTCGTCTCGCGGCGGCGGTTGAACTTCGCCCGGATGGCGGACACGGACGGCACCACGTCGGGACCCACGCCGTCCATGACGAACTCGGCGTGCCCCTCCAGCAGGGTCATCAGCGCCGTGATCCGGTCGAGCACGACCTTCTGGTTCGGGGTCTGCACGATGTCGATGATCGAGCCGCGGCTCGTCGGGTCGCGCACCACGTCGGAGACGACCCCGATCGCGCGCCGCGCCCGGGCGATGAACTCGTCGCCCGTGCCGGTCGCGTCCACGAACGCGGCGACCTCGCCGAGGAAGTGCCCGCGCAGCCACGGGACGGCCGTGAACTGGGTGCGGTGGGTGACCTCGTGCAGGCACACCCACAGCCGGAAGTCGCGCGGGTCGGCGCCCAGGGAACGCTCGGCGTCCACGATGTTCGGCGCGACGAGCAGGAGCTGACCCGGGTCGGTGGCGAACACCTCGAACTGCCCGAGGACCTTGCCCGACAGGTACGCCAGGACGGCGCCCGCCTGGACCCCGGCCGCCCGCGAGCCGACCGCGTCGAACAGCCCGTTGGGCTCGCGCCCGCCCGCGAGCCGGCCGACCAGCGGCGCCACGACCTCGCGCAGCCCGTCGACGTTCGCGCCCGCCCAGTCGCGGCGGTCGACCACCCGCACGGGCGCGGGCGTGCCCACGGGACGCAGGCCCGTGTACTCCGCGACGTGCTCGGCGGCCTCGTCGGCCAGCGTCCGCAGCTGGGCGACCACCGCCGTGGCCTCCTCGAGGGTGACCCGCGGCCCGGTCTTGCCCAGCTTGCCGGCCGTCGCGGCCGCAAGATCCCAGTCGACGAACTGCGCCATGGGGCAACGTTACCCGCGCGGCGCCAATCTCAACTTACGAGCAGCCGCAGGTGACGATCGCCGCCACCACGCTGTCGATGGCCGCCTTGGCCGGGTTCTCGCTCTCCCTCTTGACCTTGTCGGCCATGACCGCGAAGGCGAGGAGTCGCCCGTCCGCGTCCACGGCCAGCCCGGCCAGGGTGGTCACCCCGCTCAGCGTGCCGGTCTTGGCCCGGACGGTGCCGGCGGCCTTCGCGCCCGCCGTACTCGACCGGTAGCGGTCGAGGAGCGTGCCCGAGTACGCCGCGACGGGCAGGCCCGAAATGATCGCCCGCAGTTGCGGGGCGTCGTCGCTGGCCGCCTTCACCACGATGGCGGTGAGCAGGTTCGCCGACAGCTTGTTGAGGTGCGACATCCCGGAACCGTCCACCAGGCCGTACCCGTCGACGGGCAGGTCCAGTTCCGTGAGCACCTCGCGGGTGGCCGCGGCGGCGCCCTCGAAGCTCGCGGGCATCCCCTTCGCCAGCGCCACCTGCCGGGCCAGCATCTCGGCCACGATGTTGTCGCTGGTCAGCAGCATCCGTTCGACGAGGCTCGCGATCGTCGGCGAGGAGACCTTGCCCAGCTCCTTCGCGCCCTCGGCCGCCGCGCCGTTGCGGATCGTCACGGCGCTGGCCGGCAGGCCCAACTCCTTCGCGAACAGCTGACCGGCCGCGAGGTCCGGCTTGTCGTAACGGGCCGCACCCGGGTCCTGGCTCGTCGCGTTGCGCCGCGCGCCGTCGGTCATCAGCGCGGTGATGTTGGCGATGTAGCCGCCCTTCAGGTCCACGCTGATCCAGCCCGGCCCGACCGTCGACCCGCTGAAGACCGAGTTGTCCACGACGACCCGCGTCGGGGCCGTGTCGCCGAGCGCCTTGATCACCTGCTTGGCGAGCTTGTCCAGCCGTCCCGCGCCCGGGTACTGGCCGTCGGAGTTCACCGTGAGGGCCGGGTCGCCGCCGGCCACGATGACGACCTCGCCGGGCGTGCTGCCCTCGACCACGGTCGTCTCGATGCGGTACTGCGGGCCGCGCGCGGCCAGCACCGCCGCGGCCGTGGCCAGCTTCGTCGTCGACGCCGGCTCCGCCAGGGCGGACGCGCCCCGGTCGAGCAGCAGGTCCCCGGACGCGACGTCGACGACCGAGACCGTCACGTGGCTGCCGAGGCGACTGTCGCCGAGCAGCGCGTCCACCCGGGCGGCCAGCTTGGTCGGATCGGGCGCGGGCGCGTCCGCGGTCAGCGCGCCGAGCACCGGCGTGCCGGCCGCCGGGGGCAGCGGCGCGCCGAGCCACGTCGCCTGGCCGGCCAGGTTCGCGCTCGCGACCCCGCCAGCGGTCAGGCCGACGACGGTCGCGATCGCGGCCGCCGCGAACCACCGGCCGCGGCGCGGCTTGCGCTGCCCGGTCGACACATCGGCGGGTACGCCCTGGTCGCGCTCATCCGCGCGGTCCGCCTCGGGCCACTCCCGGTCCTCGGGGCGGAAACGCTCGTCCGGACGGCCCTGCTCGAACGGCCGGTCGAACTCGTCCGGGCGCGGGCCGTCCTGCGGGCGCGGTCCGGCCGGGCGGCCGGTCGTCCGGCGGGGCGGCATCTGGCCCGGCCCGCGGCCCGGGTGCCCGGGCG
>NZ_BAAALT010000223.1:0-11375 GCF_039528515.1 Luedemannella flava | reverse complement strand
CGGCCTGCTCGACCAGGCCCACGGCGGTCGCCACCACGCGCGGCGTGGGCGACCCGGCGCGTAGTCGCTCACCGGCGAGGACCGCCAGCCCGAGCAGGACGCGGCCGCCCCGGACAGGCCGGAAGACCGTGGGTTCGCGCGGTGGCGCGGGCGCCGATGTCGGGGCCGCGACCGATGACGCCGCCGTCACCGTCCCGCCGAACAGTGGCCGCCCCGGCTCCGCGATGGTGGTCATGCCACACCTCCAGCCCCCGTCCGACACCTGGATTATGCGCCTGACGTGCGGAGATTGTGCCGAGGTGAGGGTTATTTGCGGCGCCCGCCGAACATGGCCCGGATCGCGGCCAACAGCAGCAGCCCGCCGACGACGACGCCGACGAGGACCACCCCGGGAATGTCGTCCGTCGCTGCCTCGGCCGCTGAGTGGATTATGCGCACGCCACCACTTTTACACCATCCCCTTGACCCACTGTGAAAAGGATCCGATCGAGGCCTGTTCGTTACCTGAATGTCGCGTGATAATTCCATGAAAGCAAGCCCGACCGTTGGGGGGCTGCATATGGTTCGCGCGTATCTGCCGATGATCCGACGGGCAGTTGCCGTCATGGCAATCGCGATGGTCGCGGCCGGAATAGCCGCGTGCGGCGCGCCGGATTACACGTACGTAAAGAACTCCGCCGAAAAGACGTACTTCCGGGTGCCGGCGTCGTGGCAGAAGGTGGACCAGGCGGGCCTGGACTACATGACCCAGGCCGAGAATCCCGATTCGGCCAGCGCCCAGTTGCGCAAGAAGATGACCTGGGCGGTGGCGTACGACGCCGACGAGAAGCCCACCGCGGCCCACCTGTTCAGCCTCGCCTCGACGCACCATCCCATCGCGTACGCGAAGGTCATGCACCTCACCGAGGAGCAGGCCAACCTCGTGTCCTTCGACGCGCTGCGCAACCTTTTCCTGCCCGTGTCCGACAGCGCCCGCGCGAGCGCGCTGGAGGCCGGCACCCTGCTGCCCGGCTTCGAGCTGATGGTCGACGAGGTGCTGACCCCGTCGGACGGCGTGCGGGGTGTGCGGGTCGTATACAACTACGAGCTGCCCAACGGGGTGTTGCACACCTTCGACCAGACGACGTTCGTCAACAACGACGCGAGCATCTACTACATGCTGGTCATCCGCTGCTCCTCGCGCTGCTACAAGGAGCGCGCCGCGGAGATCGACGCCGTCGCCACCTCCTTCACGGTGAGGAGCAAGCCATGACGACCGCGACAGACACCGGCCTGAGACCGCCCGGCGAGGTCCCGCCCGCGCCGCCGCGTCCGACGCGCAAGCCGCTGCGCCCGTGGGACCGGATCAAGTTCCTGGTGCTGTTCATCGTGCTCAAGCTGGCGCTCATCTGGGCGGCCATGGCCGACAACCCGCTGCTGCCGTTCGTCGACGCGGTGCGCGAACAGTGGTCGCAGTACATCTGGTGGTACGTCCTGGTGGGGGTGGAGCTGCTCCGGCAGACCCATTACCTGATCAGCGAGCGCTCGGCCGCCTACCACCATTTCTGGACCCACCGGATCTTCGGCGGATTTGAGCGGACCACCCACCGCCGATTCAGCGACTGGACGCGTTTCCGGCTCGCGCGGATCATCAAATGGGCCATCTGGATCGCGATCATCGCGGTTATCGCCGGCGCGATTCTCAAGACCTCGCCCATTCTCGCGCTCTTCCAGGCGCCGGCGCTCCTCTGGTCGGTGCTGCCGTTCTTCGTCCAGATGATTTTTATTCTGTTCATCGCCGTCGGTCAGTTCGTGGCGATCTTCTGGTTCCTGTCCCGGGGCGGCGTCGAGGTCTACTACCCCGATGACATCAAGACCCGGTTCACCGACGTCTGGGGCCAGGACCACGTGCTGGAACGGGTCAAGGAGAACATCCTGTACCTGGAGAAGCCCGAGGCGATCGAGTCACGGGGCGGGTACGTGCCCGGCGGCATCCTGCTCTGGGGCCCACCCGGCACGGGCAAGACCCTGATGGCGGAGGCGGTCGCGGGCGAGACCGGCCGGCCGTACGTGTTCGTCGACCCGGGCGCCTTCATCAACATGTTCTTCGGCGTCGGCGTACTCAAGGTCAAGGGCCTGTTCCGCAAGCTGCGCAAGCTCGCCCTGCGCTACGGCGGGGTGATCGTCTTCTTCGACGAGGCAGACTCGCTCGGCAACCGCGGCGCGCTCGCCCAGGGCGGGCCCGGCTTCCCGCGCGGCATGCGGCCCGCGCCGTGGGCGGACGCGGGCTGCCACGGCATGTCCTACCTGTCCGCCGACAGCCAGTGGCGGCTCAACCGCGACCGGTTCGCGGCGTCGGCGCCGGCCGAGCCGCGCGGCGGTTCCCGCGTGCGGGTCGTCATGGGCAACATGGGGATGGGTGGCGGCGGGATGGGCACCCTGGAGGCGCTGCTCACCGAGCTGTCCGGCCTGAAGAAGCCGCGCGGCTTCGTCAACCGGTACGTGCGCCGGCTGCTCGGCATGCGGCCCAAGCCGCCGCCGAAGTACCGCATCCTGGTCATGATGGCGACCAACCTGCCGGAGGCGCTGGACCAGGCGCTGCTGCGGCCGGGCCGCATCGACCGCATCTACAAGGTCGGGTACCCGAGCAAGGCCGGCCGCATCCGCACCTACGAGGGGTACTTCGAGAAGGTCCGGCACGAGCTGACGGCCGAGAATATCGACAAGCTGGCCACCATCACGCCGTACGCCACCGGCGCGACGATCAAGGACACGGTCAACGAGGCCCTGGTGACGGCGATCCGCGACAGCCGCGAGGTCATCACCTGGGCCGACGTGATCAAGGCCAAGCAGCTCAAGGAGCTGGGCCCGCCCGAGGACGTCGAGTACATCGAGCGCGAGCGGCACGCGGTCGCGGTGCACGAGGCGTGCCACGCCGTGGTCGCCTACCGCACCCGCATGCACATGGAGATCGACATCGCGACGATCGAGAAGGGCAGCGACTACCTCGGCATGGTCGCCAGCATCCCGCCGGAGGACCAGTTCACCCGCTGGCGCACCGAGTACGAGGCGGACATCCTGGTGTCGATCGCCTCGCTGGCGGGGGAGCGGATGTTCTTCGACGGGGACTCGTCGTCGGGCGTCTCCGGCGACCTCGACTCCGCCACCCAGGTGGCCTCCTACATGGAGGGTTACTGGGGGATGGGCGCGACCGTCTCGTCGTACTCCACCGCGAAGCGGCTCGAGGTCGGCGGCATCGGCGCGCCCCGCAAGGAGCGCGAGGACGAGACGAAGGTGCGCAGCGCGCTCGCCGACCGCATCGAGGACAAGCTCGGCGAGATGCTGGAGCGCGTCACGGAGATCCTCAAGGCCAACCGCCGCGAGGTGCTGGCGCTGGCCCACGCCCTGGAGACGCACAAGACGCTGACCGGCGACGACGTGGTGGCGGTCATCGAGCGCCGCCCCGGCCCGCTCGTGGACGGCAGCTTCTACGCGGACCCGGAGCTGGCGGAGCGTCTGGAGGCTTATCACGTCGCGGCGGTGGCCGCCCACCGCGGCCACGCGCAGCTCACGATCGCGATGCCGCAGCTCCCCGCGCCGTCGGAGCCCGAGCCGGCGCCGGCACTCGCCCTCGCGGCGGGTCCGCTGGCCGCCGCCGAGGGCGGTTGGCAGGCGGCCGCCAGCACGCCGGCGGGCGAGTCCGTCGCGGTCGCGGACCCGCCCGGCGAACCGGGCACCCCGGACGCGCCGCCGATTCCCCAGCAGGCCAGCCCGTGGATGCGCCCCAACCCGAACGGCGCGGAACCCGTCAGCGGCCCGCCGCCGGCCGCGCAGTTCAGCATCCCGCCCGCGAGCGCCCCACGGACCCTGCCGCCCATGGGCGGCGCCTCGTTGCCCGACCCGCCCGCCGCGGACGCCCCGCCCGACGACGGCACCCGCGGCCGCTTCGCCGCGGCGCTACGCCGCATCCGCAACCGCTTCAACCGCGCCGACTGACGCACCGCCGAGTGGATCGTGGCCGGAGCGAGCCGACGTTTGGACCGTTACGCAGGTAATTACGCGCTGAGTTCCAGGCGCAACGGTCCAAACGCCGGCGGGTCCTGCGGGGTCGGCGACGGGATTCTGATCACGGCACGGGTTCGCGTTCGGAACGCCGACCTGGCGCCCACATCGCGGAACGCCAACGTTTGGACTGTTATGTGGGGAACTTGGCACCGCGATGACGCGCGTCATGGGCCAAACGTTGGTCTACTCCGGCCTGCCCACTCGTCACGACCGCGCATCGGCATTTGATCAAGAAAGTGCGAGAGTCGAGCGGGTGCCAGAGCGCCCATCCGGTCCAAGATTGCAGGCGGTTTTCCGTCGACAGCGGGGAGTGACGCGGCCGGATACCATCGACGGCGTGTTCGACCAACTCACCCTGCAGGACGACAGTGTGCCCGCGTCGACGCGCGCATCCGCGCTGCGAACGGCGCGGCTGGTCGGTTACGGCCTGGGGTTCGCCGCGCTGAACACCGCGATCGCGTACGTGCTCGCCGGGGTGAACACCTTCGCGTTCCTGAGCGGCGTCGGGTTCAGCGCGCTGTTCGCGGTCGCGGTCGCGAAGGTGGACCGAACGGTGTTGCTGTCGCTGCTGTCGCTCATCCCGGCTGTTCTCGTGGTGGTGGGTTCGGTGCAGTTCGGCATCGAACGGGGGATGGACGACCGCGGCGAGCGTCACGTCGTGACGATCATCGACCACAAGGTCGAGTTCGAGACCATGCATTCGTTCCTGCTCCGCGGCGACGACGCGGAGGTGCTTCCCGAGCCGCTGGAGTATGTCGGCAAGAACCCTCCGTACCAGGTCGGCGACCGCCTGACGGTGCTCGTGGACATCGTCGGGCTCCGACCCGCCGCCGATGTCGACCCGGCCGGCAAGCTGCTTCTGCTCATCCTCGGCGTCGTCGGCTGGACGGGCGTCGCGGTGCTGGCCGGCTGGCGCGGACATCGCCGGAGGTGACAGGGACCGCGCCGATGGACGGGCGTCGTTAGCATGTGCGCCGTGGTAACCGGTCATCCCTCTGGCGGGCCCTCGGTGGGCAGGTCGACGCTGCGGACGGCCTTGGTCGTCCTGCTCGGTGCGGCCGTGGCGGCGGGGAACACCGCGCTGACGTTCGCCACGATGGGGCTCGGGGAGCCGTTCCTCCCCTTCATCGTCGGCTTCTTCCTGTGCGTGTCCTTCCTGGTCGCGGTCGGGTTGCTGCACAGCGCCCGGTGGCTGGCGATCCTGTCCCTGCTGCCGGCCCTGTTCGTCATGGTGGGCTCGAGCCAGCTCGCCCCGGAGCTGGCGCTGCAGCAGCGCGGCGTCCGCCACGAGGTGACCATCCTCGACTACCGGTACGTCAACAACGAGCACACCTTCACGGTGCGCGGCGACGAGGCGGGTGTGCTTGCCCAACCGCTGACGTACGCCGGCCCTACGGCCCCCTACCAGGTTGGCGACCGCCTGGCGGTGGTCGTCGACCCGCAGGGCGTGATCGAGATCATGCCGGCCGGGGACGTCGACCCGGACGGCAAGGTGGCCGTGCTCGTCGTCGGCCTGATCGGCTGGACCGTCATCGCCATGCTGGCCGGCTGGCGGGGGCATGTTCGCCGACACGAGCGCCGGGCCACGGCTCCAGCCGGCGGCGTCCTCCTCGCTGCCGGCGAGGTGGCGGCCGGCGGGGCGGCACTGCTCGACTGAGCCGCATACGATCTTCGCTATGCACCCCGAACCAGGTCCACAGCACCCCCTTGCCCCCACGGCCGGCACGTCAGTGCTGAGAACCGCACTGGTCGTCCTGCTCGGCGCGCTCTTCGTGGCGCTGAACACCGCGATCGGCTACGTCATGGTCGGGGCGACGTGGGTCGCCATCTCCACCGGCGTGCTGCTGTGTCTGCTCTTCGTGGTCGCGGTCAGGGCGCTGCACCGGGCGACGTGGCTGTCGGTCCTGTCGCTGCTCCCGGCCTTCCTCGTGCTGGTCGGCTCCGTGCAGCTGGCCCCCGAGCTGGTTCTGCAGCAGCGCGGCGAGCGGCACGAGGTGACGATTCTGGCTGACCGGGTCGTCGGGAAATCGCACAGCTACCTGCTCGGCAGCGACAAGGTGAGCGTGCTCGCGGAGCCGCTGACGTACAGCGGCGACTACCCGCCCTACAAGGCCGGTGATCGCCTGACGGTGGTGATCGATCCGCGCGGCGTGGTGGAGCTGGAGGACGCGTCAATGGTCGACCCCGCCGGGAAGGTGACCGCGCTCGTCATGGGCCTCACCGGCTGGACCCTCATCGCCCTGCTGGCGGGCTGGCGCGGGCACCGCCGTCGGCACCGGCGCGCCCGTCAGGTCCGACACGACCCCCGCGGCGGCCTCGTCGGGGAGCTGGTCGGCGGGTTCGCCGACGGGGACTGACCCGTCAGCGGAACGCGCCGATGGTCTTGAAGTCGTGTTCCGGGAAGATCTTCTTGACGTCGCCGACGTTGAAGCGGCGCGTCAGCAGCTCGCCCAGCACGTCGCGGACGTCGTTGGCGCCCGCGAGGTCGCCGTTGTCCAGCGCCGACGGCGCGAGACCCGGCCACTTGCCGTGCACCTGCCCGCCGACCAGGCCGCCGCCGAGCATCATCATGAGGCTGCCGTGGCCGTGGTCGGTGCCCGCGTTGCCGTTCTGCGCCACCCGCCGGCCGAACTCGCTCATCGTCACGAGCGTCACGTCCGACAGCTTGTCGCCCAGGTCGGTCGCGAACGCCCCCATGCCCTGGGCCAGCGCGGTGAGGTTGTTGCGCATGTCGCCGCCGTCGACGTTGCCGAGGTTGGTGTGCATGTCCCAGCCGCCGATCTCGACGGCGGCCACGCGCAACCCGACGCCCGCCTTGATGAGCCGGGCCACGTCGCGCAGCTGGTCGCCGAACCCACCCGGCGGGTAGGGCGCCACCGGCCGGTACGGCGTGTTGGCCAGCTTGCGGGCCTGGTCCAGCGCGGCGAGCGTGACCTTCGCCTGCTGCACGACCGGGTGCTCGAAGCCGGTGTAGAGCGTGCGCAGCGCGTTGAGGGTCTTGTCGTGCAGGTAGTCGGGGCCGGAGAGGCGGAACCCCTCGACGCCGTCGAGGACCAGCTTCGGCTCGGTGCCGACGAGCGAGCGCGGCATGGAGCCGCCCTCGGCGATCGCCCGGAACGTGGTGCCGGGACCCATCGCCCCGAGGGTGCGGTCCAGCCAGCCGGTGCGCACCACCTGCGACGCGGAGCCGCGCTCGAGGCAGTCCTGCGCCTGGAAGTGGCTGCGGCTCGCGTCGGGGTTGTGCACCGCGTGCACCGCCGCCATCGTGCCGGCCTTCCAGAACGGCTCCAGCGGCGCGAGCGCCGGGTGCAGCCCGAACGTGTTGTCGCCCTTCAACAGCTGGCTGGTCTGCACGCCGATGTTCGGCCGCGCGTTGAGATAGTTGCGGTCGCCCGCGGGCACGATCACCGACAGCCCGTCCAGGCCGCCGCGCAGGAAGACCACCACGAGGGTACGGGTGACGGTCTCCGGGGCGGCGAACGCGACCCGGGTCGTGGCGAGCTGGCTGCCCAGGGCCGCGACGCCGACCGCGCCGGCGCCGGCCAGCACCCGGCGCCGGGTGAACCCGTGCCGCCAGGCGTCCTTCTGCGCGGTCAGCTCCTCGCACACCTGCTCGGCCCGCACCCGCAGCGCCGCCTCGGCCAGGTTCGGCCCGCGTCGCCGCAGCTCTGCGCGATGCTTCCCACGCCACCTCAGATCGCTCATAACCTCACCGGAGCCCGTGGTAGACGGAGTCGAGGATCATCGGCACGAGCAGCTTGGCCTTGCCGCCGAGGCTGAGGTCCTTCACCTTGGTGGTCTCCTTCGCGCCGAGGAAGGACAGCACCGCCTTGCGGTGGGCGGGGCTCATCTTCTGGAACACCAGCCGCTGCGACAGCTTGTCGACGTACTCGCCGACGGTCTTGGGCTTGAGGCCCACCAGCTCCTCGGGCTCGGGGTACTTCACGCCCTTGTGCCAGCCCTCGGACAGGGCCCGGTGGCTGTTCCAGACACCGAGCGTGGCGTGCGCCGAGTTCCACTGGGTCTGCACGTCGGGGTACCCGTCCGGGGGCAGCCAGCCCAGCGGGGTGTGGCCGAGCTGGTCGGAGAGCCAGTACAGGCCCTCGACGCCCTCGCGGGTCTGCTTGGCCGCGGTGCCCGGGCGCACGCCGAGCACCCGGGACGTGGCTACCAGGTTTTCCAGCGGCCGGCGGGTCTTCAGTCCGGTGGCGACCCAGAACTCGATCGACCGGAACAGCAGCTTGAGCACCGGCACGATGGCGGTGCCGTTGTCCAGGTACGCCTTGGCGAGCCGGTCCACCAGCTCCTTGGGCGGGCGGTCGGTGACGAACCGGATGGCGAGCTTGCGGGCGATGCGCTCGGCCGTCTTCGGGTGCTTGGCCAGATAGTTCAGGTACGCGTCGCCGACCGCGAGCCCGCCGGACTGCGACGAGTTCTTGTGGGTGAAGCCGAGCACCTTCACCTTGCCGGTCCAGTGCCGGTATTTCTCGTACCGGAACCTGCCCTGGTCGTCGACGGTGCGCCCGGTCATGATGTACGCGCTGTGCCGCACGTCCTTCTGGGTGTACCTGGCCTCGACGCCGACGGTGTGCAGCTCCAGGACCTCGCGGCCGTAGTTCTCGTTGACGTTGCGCCGGTCGGAGCTGGCGTTGTCGAGGTAGCGCAGCATCGCCGGGTGCCGGGCGGAGTCGTGCAGCATGTTGGAGAAGCGGCCCAGCGCGTGCTTGCGGATCACGTCCTTGTCGTACGGCGCGCGGGTGTCCCAGCCGCCGTCGAACGGGTTGGTGACGTTGAGGTGGTTGGCCCAGAAGTCGACCATCACCTCGTAGAGCTGGCGGCTGCTCCACATCTGCCGGGCCAGCGTCGCGTGGCCCAGCTCGTACATCGAGTCCCAGGCGTACTGCTTGACCTTGCCGCGGATCTGGGCGGTCGACATGCCCGTCGTGGGGTACAGCGCCGCGACCCGGTCGCCCTCGGGGTCGGCGATGTTCTTCGGGTCGAGCTGGCGGTCGAGCCAGGCGTCGAGACCCAGCTGCCGCACGGCGAGCAGGTCGGGCAGGACCGGGCCGAACGTGGCGCGCTTGAGCAGGTGCAGCGCCGGCTCCGGGCTGAGCGGGGTGAGCTGCACGGCGATCGCCGCCGCGGCGATGCGGGCCGCCTCCTCCAGCGTGTCGGCCACGCCGCCGGCCGCCAGCGCGTTGACGTCCCTGATCGGCGGGCCGGCCGGCGTGTCGTCCGCGGTGAGCGAGGTGTAGACGGTCCTGACGGCGACGGCCGCCCCGGCGACGCCCGCCACGGCGACGGCGCTGCCGCCCAGGCGCAGCAGCACCCGGCGGCGCCCCCGCACCGCGCGCACCGGCGCGGCGGTGCGCACGGTGCGCGCCTTGCGGCCGCGACCCAGCCAGCGCGAGACCCTGGTGACGCGGCGGTGGCGGAACGCGTCACGCTCGTCCGGCCCGAACCCGGCGAACTGTTCGAACTGCGCGGCGGTGGGCTCGAAGGACTGTTGGCGCGGCGCGTCCCGATTAGGGAAGATGAGGTCGATGAGGGGCGCGTCGCCCGATGGCGGCGCCGTGTCCGTGCTTCGCTGGCCAGCCATGAGGGGGAGCGCCTTCCGTCACTGTCGGTGACTGTCGCTGAAATGACTGCTGAGCTAGTTAGCGACCTTAGCGGTTCCTCGGTGTGCGCTCAATGTCAACCGGGTAGGGTGATCTTGTGAGTACGGGCCACGTGTATGTCGGCTGCTACACGACGGGTGCGGGCGGTGAGGGGACGGGCATCATGCTCGCCCGCCGCGACCTGCGCACCGGCGAGCTGGAGGAGCCGGTCACTGTCGCGACGACCCCGGCTCCGTCCTATCTGGTGACGCACCCGTCGCTGTCCGTGCTGTACGCCGTCGACGAGCGGGAGGTCGGCGCGGTCGCGGCGTTCGTCATCGGCGACGACCTGGGCCTCACCCCGCTCGGCCACGACCTCACCGGCGGGTCGCTGCCCTGCCACCTCGCGGTCACCCCCGACGGGCGCCACCTGCTCACCGCCAACTACGGCGACGGCAGCGTCACCGTCCACCGGCTGGGCCCGGACGGCGCGCTCGCCGGCCGCACCGCCCACCACGTCCTCGGCGCGGGCTCCAAGGTCGACGCCGAACGGCAGGCCGGCCCGCACGCGCACGAGATCGTCATCGAACCCGACGGGCTGCTGCGGGTCGTGGACCTGGGCGGCGACGCGGTGTACGCGCTGCGCCTCGCCGACGGCGTACCCACCGAAGTGGACAGCATCCCGGTGCGACCCGGCACCGGACCGCGGCATCTCGTCGCCGCGGACGGCTATGTGTATGTGTGCGGCGAGCTCGACGCGTCGGTCACCGTGTTCGCGGCGGACGCCGCGACGGGCGCGTGGCGCGAGCACGACCGGGTCGCCGCCGGCACGGACAAGGGCGCCCTGTCGGAGATTCTGCTCTCGGCGGACGGCCGGTTCCTCTACGTGGCGAGTCGCGGTCCCGACACCATCGCGACGTTCGCGCTGCGTGACGGCCACCCCACCCTCGTCGGCGAGGTCGGCACGGGTGGGTCGTGGCCGCGGCAGGTCACCCGCGCGGGCGACCTGCTCTACGTGGCCAACGAGCGGTCACACACGGTTGTCGTGTTCCGGCTGGACGCCGCCACGGGTCTGCCCGCCCCCACGGGTTGCGTGCGTCACGTGCCTAGCCCCACTTGTGTCCATGTGATGAGCTGAGCTCGTGGCGGGCGGCGTCAAGTTGACGCCGGTAACCCCGACCCTTGATCCTTGGGCGGTGCGGATGAACCCGATCGGAGTCGATTCGGCCGACGTTGTCGTGCGGCCGCTGTCCGGGCCCGGCGTGATCGCCCGGGCCGAGTCCCTCGTCCTGGTCTGCGAGGACTACGGCGCCGGAGTGGAGGACCTGCTCGCCGCGCTCGCGGCCGTCGCCGGCAACGGCGGCGACGGCAACGCGCTGGTGCGCCGGGTCTCGGCGCTGCTCGCGTCCGACGAGGACGGCGACTACCCCGCGTGCGCCGTCGCCGGGCCGGTCGCCGACGGACGGGTCGCCGTGCTCGTGCACAAGGCCGCCGCCGTGACGGCCGAGACCGAGGGCGGCGTCGTGAAGCTCTCCGGTGTCGACGCCATCACCTCCGTCGACCGGCTCATCCCGGGCCCGGTCGCCACCCTGCGCCTCGCCCTGCCGTCGGCCGGCGACGCCGACCCGCGCCTGCGCCTGGACGGCGGCGTGGTGCTCGGTGCCGGCGTGACCGTCGAGGTCGCCACGCCCCTGATCTTCCAGCCCGACCCCGCCGCCGGGCGGCGCGGCGCCG